>NZ_JAXOFU010000010.1:0-128507 GCF_036409425.1 Virgibacillus sp. MG-45
CAAGTTGAATTCTCACACAGGCAGAGCCTGTGGTTTTAAAACCAGTAATAAAAAAACTGCATCGAAATGATGCAGTTTTACTTTGTATTATGCTTTTTTATTTCGTAAATATCCTAAACCTAACACTGCTACTGTTAATCCAACGATGATTCCATATATTTCAATCGCATTATCTAAATGAAGCATAGTAATCACATTTGCATCACCAGTAATCATCTCTGCAGCTGTCCACGCAAGAATTCCTGAACCAATGTATGCAATCCACGTATATTTTTCCATTACACGAACGATGAGCTTTGATCCAAATATCATAATCGGAATACTAATGGCCACACCGATAACAATCATACCAACATGTCCACTCGCAGCACCAGCAATTGCAACCACATTATCAAGACTCATGACCGCATCAGCCATAATGATCGTCATTACTGCTTTAAACAAATTATTTGATGCTTCAATATTATTCGCTTCACTTTGATCATCGACAAGCACATGATAAGCAATCCATAGTAATAGTATGCCACCAATCAAATGCACATACGGGATCCTTAAAAGGAAGACAATTAAAATAGCAAAGATAACACGCAACACGACCGCACCGGCAGTCCCCATAAAAATTGCTTTATTTTGATGTTCCTTCGGTAGCCTTCTTGTTGCCATCGCAATAACAATTGCATTATCACCAGATAAGATAATATCGATTGCAATAATTTTTAGTAGCGCAATAATCGATTCGGATGTAAATTCAATCCCAAGCAAAATGGTTGCCACCTTTCCTTATGAAACATAATAATTATACTACTATCTATTATGTTGTAAAGTACAACCTATTCATATTATCGTTGTTTTACGCTTTAGTCCGGTATGTTATGCGTTTTTAGCTGGTATCCTCTGTTTACCATGATAATTTATCGCTACAATTCCTACAGCGACAAGGGCTAGTCCGCCAATTATAAATCCATTTAGCTTCTCGTCTTGAATAAACATTGCAGATAAAAGCGCGCCCGAAACTGGAGTAATGAATTTATACATCGTAATTTCTCCAGCCTTATTATATTTTAGTAATGAATACCAAAGCGCAAAAGCAATTGCCGATAAGAGCGCGGAATATATTAACAATCCCCAGCCGAGGGGAGTAAACGCAATCGCATTTTCTTGTATTTGTGGCACTCCAACCAACAACATTAGTACCGAACCGATTGTTAATTGATAACCTGTTAACGCAAATGGATGTATTCCAACCGCCATCTCTTTCGCCATAATGGTACCTATCGCTCCTGTTAAAGCAGATAGAATCATATAGCCTTCCCCTGTTAAATGGAAGGTGAAATTAATTTCTTGTCCCCAGTTTGCTACAATAATCCCTGCAAATCCTGCGATTAATCCGATCGCTTTGGCTTTATTCAACCGGTCATCGCGATAAAAGAAATGTGCGATAATAACGGTAAAGAATGTACCACTTGATACGAGAATCGCCCCTTGCATTCCGGATGTGTTCGCCAATCCATTGTAAAAAAAGAAATATTGTAATGCCGTCTGGATAATACCGAATACGACTAAAAACCGAAACTGCCTTTTCGTTACTGCCAATGCCTTTCGGTTCATGAGCAATAATCCGACTAATAAAATAAGACCTGCCATTAAAAACCGCATGCCTGCAAAAACAATTTTTGCAATGACATCATTCGTCGCCATTTGCATCTCTGTATAACTTACCTTCAAAACCGGAAACGCGCTTCCCCATAAAATCGCACAAAAGATTGCAATTGGGATAACTATCCATTTTCGTGTTAAAAACTCCTGCATCAATCGTCAACTCCTCTAATTCAAAACAACCGCTCACATTACTTATTAACTCTACGTCATCCACGAAAACGAAACAGGCTATTCCACTGTTCCGGAATAACCTGCTTTCTACTTGTTTCCTTCTAATTCCTCCACAAGCAATGAAAGTTCTTCCCATCGAGTTAATTTTGCTTCTAGCTCTTGTTCGGTTTCTTGTTGTTCCTTAAACAATGATTGTACTGTTTCGGAATCACTCCCAGCAGCGATAATTCCTTCTTGAAGCTCGGTTACCTTATCTTCTAACTCAGCAATTACATCTTCAATTTGCTCCCACTCGATCTTCTCATGATAGGAGAGCTTTTTCTTTTTAGGCTTAAGACGTTCCGTTGAAGAGGAAGCTTGTTTCTTTTCCATTTTGGTTTCATCTAACAGCCTCTGTTCTAAATACGCACTATAATTACCATAAAAAACGTCAATCGTTCCATTACCCGTAAAAGCAAATAAGCGATCAACGATACGATCAAGAAAATAGCGATCATGAGAAACCGTAATGACAACGCCAGGAAATTGATTTAAATAATCCTCAAGCACTCCGAGCGTTTGCGTATCTAGGTCATTTGTCGGTTCATCCAAAAAGAGTACGTTCGGCTCTGTCATCAATATTTTCAATAAATATAACCGGCGCTTTTCACCACCAGACAACCGTCGGATGTAAGTCCATTGCTCCGAGCGTGAGAAAAGAAACCGCTCCAGCATTTGTTCCGCGGTAACCACTTGCCCATCCTTTGTATAGATGACCTCTGCAACCTGCTTGATATAATCTATGATGCGTAAATCACCATCAAGTTCTTGCTCTCCTTGCGTATAATAGCCGATTTTTACAGTTTCACCTATCTCCACTTCTCCACTATCAGGGCTTAAACGGGCTGCCATTATATTAAGTAACGTTGTTTTACCAGACCCATTTGGACCAATAATGCCGATTCGATCACCAGGTACAACGAGCTGGCTAAAATCAGTAATACAGCGTTTCATTGCAAAGGATTTATTAATTTGTTTTAGCTCGAGTACTTTTTTTCCTAAGCGAGTCGAACCGATTTCAAGCTCGATTTCGGACTTTCTCGTATCAAACGTTTTATCCTGCATTTCGGTTACTCGTTCAATGCGAGCCTTTTGCTTTGTCGTCCGCGCCTTTGCTCCACGCTTGAGCCAAGCTAATTCTCGTCGTAGCGTATTGGCATGCTTTTGTTCATTTGCTAGCTCCAACGCTTCCCGTTCTGCTTTTTTCTCTAAAAACACTTCATAATTGCCCTCATAACTATATAAATTACCCTTATCAAGCTCAAAAATACGATTTGTCACACGATTTAAGAAATAGCGATCATGCGTTACGATTAATAAGGCTCCATTATAAGCTGATAAATACTTCTCCAGCCACTCTACCGTTTCATTATCTAAATGGTTAGTCGGCTCGTCTAAAATAAGCAAATCAGCAGGTTGAATTAATGCCCGCGCGATCGCTACTCGTTTTTGCTGTCCGCCTGAAAGTGCTGCTATTTTTTGATCAAAGTTTAAAATTCCTAGCTTTGTTAAAACCGTTTTAGCTACGGTATTTGCTTCCCATGCTTCCTGTTCATCCATTCGTTGCTGCTGCTTAAGCAGGTCTTGTTGTGCATCCTCGCTCTCTGGAAAGCGTGATAACTGCTGCAACGCACTTTCATAAGCACGCATCGTTTTCATAATGGTGGAATCTCCGTAATAAATTTGCTCTAATACGGTAAGCGTTGCATCCAAGCTTGGCTCCTGTGCTAAATACGTAATCTGATAATCATTTGCATGATGAACCGTTCCGGATTCAGGCGAATCGAGCCCTGCAATCACCTTTAAAAAGGTCGACTTTCCCGTTCCATTAACACCAATTAAGCCGATTCGATCCTGTTCCTTAATAACACAAGAAATCTGGTCGAACAAGGTTTTTTCACCGTACGTTTTTTGCAGGTTCTCAATTGTAAGCATATGTTTCCCTTCTTCTATTAAAAATAGTTACATTACGAAATACATTAATCCTTGCGCCTGTCTCTTACTACTTTTTTTCCTAACAGTACGATTAAAAATAGTAACCAGGATGTCACAACATAAAATATTAACTTACTCATTTCATCCATTTTATCAAAAAAGATAGCCATCCCTGTCCATATAATACCGATTCCTATAATTTGATATATGTAAAATTTCACGTTAAAATCCTCCCCCATTGCCAACTATCCGTACTCTAGTGTATCTTAGAACAGCGCTTTTTTCCATTAATTCATCGCAAATGAATCAATCTCTTAATCCCTCACAAGAAAAATCCGAACTATGATTCAACATTCGTTTGAATCAGCTCGGATTTTCAACAATTCAAAATGACTTCTTTCGTTGGGGAAATTAACTTTCTTCGTCTTGTGGAATTCGAAACCAAAATCGATTTTGGTTTCCTTCTGTCCTTACACCTATCGTACCACCATGCATTACAACGATTTCCTTGGCAATAGCTAACCCAAGACCGCTGCCAGCACGGTGGTCTCGTTTTGCTTGTTCTGATCGGAAGAATCGATCAAAAATACGCTCCTGATCCTCTATAGCAATAGGCACTCCAGGTCCGGAAACTTCAACATAGTAGCTATGCTTGCTAGCCTCACCCGTTATTTGAATTGGACCTTCTCCATCATAATAATGGATCGCATTTTCAAGTAAATTATTTAATATTTGCTGGATTCCTTCTATATGTACAAGCATGTCTTTATCTTGAACATGGATTTCAATTGGAATATTCCGTTGCTGTAGCGTATATTGAAACATTGCACAGCATCGCTCGATTTCCGCTTTCATGCTCACCCATTTTTTCTCAACAAAAAGAGTTGTACTTTTGTAATCCCATTCCTTCAGCAGTTCTAATTGCTCTACCATTGAGGTTAGTCGCTTTGATTCTTCATATAGGGATTTAAATAGCCTTTCATCTCCCTGAATGACCCCTTGCTCCAATGCTTGTAAATATCCATTTAAGTTCGCTAATGGCGTACGTAATTCATGGGAAAGATCGGTTACAAGCTTTTTTCGTTGCGCCTCATTTGTTTGCAGCTGGGAAAATAAATCATTCACATGCTGGACAAGCTGCCCAACCTCATCATCTCCTGTTTTTTCTACAGGTGCTGGATATTCTCCTTGCCGCATTCGCTTTGTAGAATCGATAAGCTGCCGAATTGGTTCTATGAGCTTGTTAATCATATAAAAATGCAGCACGCCTCCTATAACGATAAAGAGAACGCTAAATATTAATACATATTGAAGTAGTGTCGCATTAAATTGACGTTGTCTTTGTACATCAAGGTTACCGATTCCTTGCGCAAGAAAGCATGCCGTATCATACACTGCCCACCCACTTATACCGATTGCAGCTGTAATAACCAATAAATTTACCGCTGACAGCCGCCACACAAATCCTTTTGGAATAATGGAATGCCTCCGTTTATTTACTGGCAAATTTATACCCCATTCCTCGAACCGTTTGAATGCGCTCAGGCATCGACGGATTGTTTTCTATTTTTCGGCGCAGCTTTTTAATATGGGCATCAATGGTACGGTCAGATACATCCTGCTCCGCATATGGATATATCTCATCCATGAGCTGTTCTCGAGACAGAACAACATTTGGATGCTGCATAAAATAATACAACAATCGGAATTCATGCTTTGTTAAATGAATCGATGCATCATGCAACAGCACCTCTCCTTTGCGTGGTTTAATACAAAGGCCGTCATGGACAATTTTTTGGCAAAACTGCCCTGTTCTACGCAATACTGCTTCCACATGTGCCACAAGCTCATTCGGATCGAATGGCTTTGTAATATAATCATCCGCTCCCATTCGTAATCCTTCGATGCGATCATCAATACGAGCCATTGCAGATAATAGAATGACGGATACATCTTTATTTTCCTGCTCCTGCAACCATTCTAAAAACTGCTCTCCAGTTATGTTTGGAAGCATACGGTCTAAAATAATTAAGCAAGGATGATAGGTTAAAAAAGCTGTTTTTGCTTCTTCCCCATCACTTGCTTCAATTACTTCATAGTCTTGTCTTTCTAAGTAGATACGGACAAGATCACGTATCATCTTGTCATCCTCTACTACTAAGATCGTCTGTTTCATAAGAAGACCCCCATCTAGGCAAACTATCTTAAGCTTCGACTAGCTTGCTCACTCCTTATTTTATACGATAGAGGCACTTTATTTCATCTTTTCGAATTCCTGCACCATGAGCTCATAATTTAATGCACCAAAAGCCTTATTGTGAATAATCCCTTTTGAATCTATTAAAAACGATGTTGGAATAGGCTGTATTTGATACGTGGTTGAAACAGAAAGATCTTCATCCATTAAAATACGGAAGGTAAGACCAAAATCCTTTGTAAAATCAGGTACATCCTGCCTGCTACTTTCGGTATCTGTCAGGTTTACGGCTAGGATGACAACATCTTTATTTTCATGAAACTTTTGCATATCTGGCATCTCCGCCCGACAAGGAGGACACCAAGTCGCCCAAAAGTTGAGCATCACACGCTTGCCTCGAAAATCAGATAACTTTACTGTTTCACCATCAAGTGTTTTTAATTCAAAGTCAGGGGCAATATCTCCTTTTTCCAAACCTACTTTAGGTTTCTCCGTCTCTTGGTCTTTTGTCACAGCTTGATCAGCAGATGGCTTTTCCTCCTGTTCAGTGGTTTCATTTTCGGAAGCAGACTTTCGATTGTCCATCGTAAAATCATACACTGCCCAAGCAAACATCCCTACAATAACAACAATTAAAATCGTTTTTTTCATCTATAACCCTCCATTCATCAACCTAAGTTCATTAGCCATGTATCCTGCACAAGGCGTAACAAGAAATTAGAAATCCGTGTCATTTGTCCGGTAAATAAAAGCACTCCCATTGCAATCATAATTGCTCCGCCAACCTTCATGATTTTTTGACTGTGACGAACAATCCATCGTGTTGATCCAAGAAAAAATGAAAGAACAAGAAACGGCACAGCAAAGCCAAGTACATAGCTTAGTGTATAAATGGTTCCTTGCGTAGGATTTGTAGCCGCAACAACAAGAATGGATGCAAAGATTGGACCAATACAAGGAGTCCATCCAGCAGCAAAGCCCATTCCTACAAATGTGGTTCCAATATAGCCTGCTGGTTTTTTGCGAACGCTCCACCGCTTTTCTTTCATAAATGGTTTAATCGTAATCCAGCCTGCTACAAACAATCCCATTACAATGATAAAAATCCCTGCAATTCGCTGAATGAAAATACCTGTTGTGCCGGCTAGTAAGCCTTGAATCCATTGTCCAAGAAAAGATATTCCGATACCTAAGCCGATAAAAACCGATGAAACACCGATTAAGAAGAAAACCGAGTGAAGCATTAATTTACTTCGAATCTTTATCGCTTTATTGTGTTCTAATTCTTTCACACTTATCCCAGTAATATACGAAAGATACGCTGGAAACAAAGGCAATGTACATGGAGAAAGAAAAGATAAAACCCCTGCCCCAAATGCTAGCCAAATCGTTATGTCTGCCGCAGCACCCATCTATATCAACCTCCTCTTAAATTCTCTTATCAATACACTTAAAAACAAAATTGCGCTTACCGCATAGAAAATCGGATGTAACATATATCCAAAAACACTCGTATAAGGCTCGAAGAACAAGAGAAGTAGCTTTCCTATACTCCATAGAAACATGACGAAAAAAGAAGCTGTCATCCATCTTGTTTTCCCTTGCAGCAACAAATACAGCAATACTAAGAAAACAAGTAACACGATGTAACTAAAGGCGATATCATCGCCAAGTGAAACCATTTGAATAAACTCATACGTTAACGAACCGAACAAAAAAATGGGAATAAATGAAGTAACTAAAAGATACCCATCTAATTGCTTCCGCTTTACTTTATAAGCAACCTGTACGCATATCGCTAAAATGGCAAAATAAAAAGCCTTGGAATCACTTGGATACGCTAATATAACAAGTGGATCCTTTATAAACAAAGCGATATTCAATACGATCTTCCCTACCCAAATAAAAATAACAAAATTAATAAGAAGAGAAAGTATTGTTTCGGCTTGTTTTTTCTTTTCTTTTTTTGCTGATAGACTTGTTACATAATAAAAGATAAAACCCGCTAATAAACTTGCGATAATAATCCCAATCACACTTAACTTCCACATTGCTGCCATTCGACATCCTCCATTACCTACTCATCTGTATTTCAGCATAGCGAAGCAATGTGAAAATTTGATGAAAGGCGGTCCATTTTTTTCTACTTACAGAAAAACAAAAGGGTAAACGTTCATCTCGTCCTGCCTAAACTCTATAACAAGGTAGCTTTTTCCTAATCACGATATTGAGTCAATGGCTCAAAAACCTCATGAAAGAAGCATGTCCCCACTTCAACCTTTTGTTATAATAAAGGTATTAGATCCTGATACCTTCTATAGGGGGGATGCAATGAAGCTGCCAAAAGGAACGTATAACGCCATTACAGATGTGCATGGTGTCAACGTAGGACATGTTACATTATATGAACAAATTGATGAAGCGAATACTATTTGCACCGGAGTAACCGCTATTCTTCCTCATGGAGGAAACATCTTTCAGGAAAAGCTCCCTGCTGGCTGTCATGTTATCAATGGCTTCGGAAAAACTACCGGGCTTATTCAAATGGAAGAGCTAGGGCTTTTAGAATCTCCAATCATGCTAACGAATACATTTTCTGTTGGAGCCGTTTTACAAGGGACGCTTGATTACATGCTGGAAGCGGATAAAACGATAGGAGATACAACAAGCACGATCAATATAGTTGTTGGTGAGTGCAATGATAGTTACTTAAATTCAATTCGACTGCAGGCCGTTCAACGTGAGCATGCCTTCGAAGCAATTAAGCGCGCAGCTAGTGGTCCTGTAGAGCAAGGTGCAGTCGGTGCTGGCAAAGGAATGGTTTGCTTCGGTTATAAAGGAGGCATTGGTTCTTCTTCGCGCATAGTCGATCAATATACAGTCGGTTGTCTTGTATTAAGTAATTTTGGTAATCGGGAGGACGCACGATTTGCAGATTGGGAAACAAATGACATAGAAACACCTGATGGATCAATTATGATTATCGTTGCAATGGATGCACCCTTATATGATCGTCAGCTCAAACGGCTTGCGAAACGTGCAACAGCGGGGTTAGGAAGAACAGGAAGCACGATTGCGAATGGAAGTGGTGATATTGCAATTGCATTTTCCACCGCTAATCGCCATGCACATACAGCGAAAACGCCTCTTACATCGTACTCGTTTATCCGGGATGACCATCCGATAATGAATAAGCTTTTTCAAGCTGTTATTGAAGCAACAGAAGAAGCGATTAAAAATTCATTACATTATGCAGAAACAACATATGGGCGAAAAGGAAGAGTTATTTCCAAAGCACCAATAATCGATTAACATAGAATGGAGCGTTGCAGAATGAAATTAGAAATCATTACCCTTCATGAGGAAGATACATTACAAGCACAGCAGCTAGGAGCAGATCGCGTCGAACTCGTTAGTGCCATGCAAGAAGGCGGACTCACACCAAGCTACGGCACGATTAAGAACGTATTGCAAGCCGTTACGATTCCCGTACAAATCATGGTTCGTCCCCATAGCTTTGGATTTGTGTATGATGAAAAGGACTGGAAAACAATCAAAGAGGACATCTCTATCATTCGCGAGCTTGGAGGAAATCGAATTGTATTTGGAGCAATTACTTCTGAAGGGGAAATTGACGAACCGTTACTCGATAAAGTAATCTCCTTTGCACCTGATTTTGATATAACCTTTCACCGTGCCTTTGATGCAGTGGAATCACAAACTAAAGCCTACCAAACATTAACGAAATACAAGGAAAACATTAAACGTATTCTTACTTCTGGAGGAAAACCAAAAGCTGAGGAAGCAATTGAAGAGTTAAAACATCTTATCGCGCTTTCCAAGGAGCTTGATGGACCATCCATTTTAGTAGGAAGCGGAATAAGCACAAATAATATTGAATTGATTCACAACCAACTTGGAGCATCGGAATACCATGTTGGTTCGGCTGCCAGAATCAATCATGACTTTAATAACCCTTTAAGTAAGGAAAATGTAGACAAAATTACCCGCGCACTGAACTAGAAGTTCCGTGCACGGGTTTTATGATCTCTGGACTTTTGCTTTTTCAAATTTTAATCCTAAAGATTTCCTAATATAGATGATCCAACTTCACAAACGATTGCACGAAGCCAATTTCATATCGGATTAAAAAAAGTTCATTGTGAGGGTTAGTCTTCTCTTAGGTCAGCCGCTATGGAAAAAGCAGTAAGCTGTATCTTCTTAATCCTCATCCTTCACATCAATATCTTCAGGAATTGGCTCCCGTAAATAGGCTTCGATCATTTCACGGTATTTTTCTACCTGCTCAAAATGGGTTTTAAATTGCGCTTGATTAATTAAATATTGCTTCCCATCATGTACTGCTCGAATACGTCCTTGAAGAACGAGTTTTTCGATTTTTGCTTCATCTATCGATAAATACTCTGCCGTCTCTTTTATTGTTAAATACATTCGAATCACCTCACATATGCTTCCTGTTATTTTACCACGAAGCAAGCACAAGCGCCCGTTTAGAAAAAGCGGAAGAAGAAAACTATACAAATGCTTTCTATTCCACGTCTTGTTCATGTCAGCTGTCTAATATTTCTAAGTGAATAACAAACTAATTAAAAGCCACCTCATTTCAACTAATGAGATGGCTACTGTTTCTATTTGATTCATGTTCTCGATAATATTATTGCGACTGAATAATTTGGTCATTAACAAATTGCTTTAAGAAAAATAATTCATTATCATTCGGATCCCTGTTATTTTCTTCCTTAAAGGACACTATCGCATTCTCTAATGAAGTGGAATTAACAGCTTGACTTGCTCTCGTCAACTCTTCCCAATAGCAACAATTTAAGTTTTAATCAATATACTTTGTCAATTCACCTAATTCCTTTTTGGAAATAAACCGATGCTCGTAAGATAAAACACTGTATTTAGAGTCTTTTTCGCCAGGTATTCGAATTGTCGTACGAATCAACTTGAAAGGAGGATTATGTGGGCCTTCAAATCCAATCACTCTTAATGAAACATCATACGAATCGTTTTCTATATCCCTTGATATTTTTTCAATTCGCTCGTATGTAAATAATTGTCTATCATCATGTGCATCCATCACTTCAAGAATTGTACTACCAAGAAATCTTAAAAAAGCTAACTCCATTATAGAAGGATATTGATTTTGTGGGATTATTTCTGTTTTGGCTTTAGACTCCACGCTATTTGCGAACAAGAATATAGGGATAAGTAGGGACAATAAAGTTTTTTTCATTTTAAAATCTCCTTGTATTCAGTTAAATTAGTTTTTCACGAGAATAAAAGCTTTTATTCATAAAAATCCTAATTAGACTAAAGGAGACTTTAATTGAATATGACAAAAAGCTTGGGGATATCCCCAAGCTTTTTAGTCAATTGTATTTACTTCTATCTTTGAATGATTATTTTTTACCACGTAGCTTGCCAATTTCATCGGCTACGAATTGAACATTTGTACCAACTATGACTTGGATACTATGTTTTCCAACTACATTAATTCCAGGTACATTTGTTGCTTTAATTTTTCCTTCATCCACTTTATCCATATCTTTTACTTCGACTCTTAATCGCGTAGTACAATTATCTACTGAAGTAACGTTTTCTGCACCGCCTAAACCTTCGTAGATTTTAGCAGCCATTAGAGCGAATCTATCTTGCTTATCTCCACTCTCATCTCCTGTTACTTCTTCCACAATTTCTTCATCCTCACGACCAGGAGTCTTTAAATTGAATTTTGTAATTAAGAAACGGAATAAGAAATAGTAAATTACCGCAAAGACAAGTCCTTGTACAATAAGCATATACGGTTCATTAGCTAATGGAAGTTTTGAGCTTAGGAAAAAGTCGACAAACCCGGCACTAAAACCAAATCCTGCTGTCCAGTTAAACATTGCCGCAATGGCTAATGATAGTCCTGTTAAAACCGCATGAACAAAGTAAAGTGCAGGAGCAAGGAACATAAATGCGAATTCAATCGGCTCTGTAACACCAGTAAAGAAAGCTGCAAAACCTGCTGCAAGCATTAAAGAAGCAGTTTGTTTTTTACGTTTTGTTTTTGCAGTGTGGTACATTGCCAAAGCTGCTGCTGGTAAACCAAACATCATGATTGGGAAAAATCCTGCTTGATACATTCCAGTAACACCTTTTACGCCTTCACCTGACCAAAACTTACCGATATCATCGATTCCGGCAACATCAAACCAGAACACCGAGTTTAAAGCATGGTGTAGTCCAGTTGGAATTAAAAGGCGGTTAAAGAAGCCGTATAAACCAGCACCTGCAGCGCCTAGCTTACTAATCGATTCTGCAAAGTTTACTAATCCAGTATAAATAACCGGCCAAACAAAGAATAATACCGCTGCTGCTAAGATCATAGCAAAGGATGTCATGATCGGAACTAATCGCTTTCCACTAAAGAAGGCAAGTGCATCCGGTAACTGCACATGACTAAAGCGATTATACATATTCGCTGCAACAATACCTGAGATAATCCCGATAAAAGCGTTACTAATTTTTCCAAATGCTGCGTTGACACTCTCTGGATCTATCCCTTGTAATAGAGCTACTGTATTCGTAGAGAGTAGAGTTGTTACAACTAGAAAAGCAACTAATCCACTTAGTGCAGCGGAACCGTCCTTTTCCTTCGCCATTCCTAACGAAATACCTACCGCAAATAAGATTGGGATATTATCAATAATTGCTGATCCTGCTTTAATTAAGAAAGCAGCAACTGCACTTCCTTCCCCCCAGCCTGAAGGGTCGATCCAATATCCAATACCCATTAAAATCGCTGCTGCCGGTAATACTGCAACTGGTAGCATTAATGAACGACCGAGTCGTTGAAAATATTTCATCATTTTGTTTTCCTCCCTTTCATCATTTAAATGCTTACTTACATTTTCCTGCCATTCTATTACACTTCACTTCTAATCAAAGCAGATGAATGTGTATCCGCTCTCAAAAAAGATATTAATAAAGTCAGTAATCATTGATATTTCCGTAAGCGTTCAATATGAAGTGTAATATAGCCTAATTCTTCCTCAGGTAAATGGATTCCGTGTGTTGCGGACAACTGCTTTGAAACAGCCACGGCACATTCAAAAGACAATTTAAATTTTCGTTTAATCATTTCTAGCATTTCTACATCCATGGAATGTACCTCATAATGATTTGCTCTCATTAAGGCAAAGCGAAGATGTGTCATAAGCCGTTCATAAGCGACATCGTCCTCTTTCAGTCCAATGTTTAAAAAGCGCTTGATCGTCTTAACCATGTCTCGTACAATTGCTGTTTGTCGAACTGTTTCGTGTAAATCACCTCCTTGAATTTTCATTGTGTGTATATGAAGGGCAATATAGGCTGCCTCATCTATCGGCATTTCAACCTGAAGTTTTTCCTTTACATGCTGGATAGCCCATAGCCCAATTTCAAACTCTTTTTTGTACAAAATTTTAATTTCCTGTAACAGCTTATTCTTCAGATGAATACCCTTTTCTTCTCGCTCAATCGCAAAGGATAAATGATCGGTCAGCGCAAGTAAAACATGCTCATTTAATTTTGTATCGAGTTGTTTTTCTGCATAGGAAATAATTTCTTCTGAAAGAATAAGGTGTTCTTCCGGTATTCTTAACAGAAGCTGTTGAAGCTTTTCATTTTCCTTTAATACATATAGTTTTTCTATTTTACTTTGATTGACAATATCATTTCGTTTTTTCTGAAACCCAACCCCTGCGCCGATGGCGATTTTTTCTTGTTCCCCATCTGCTATGACGACTGCATTATTATTTAGGATTTTTATTATTTTCACCGGAAGACACCTCCTTATACATCATTATTGAATAGCATACTATTGTTCTATTACCATTCTATGAAAACGGTTCCGCGGATATCCTTGTATCAACCTGTTTACTTTCTTACTCAGAAACCGTTATGATAACTGTTTTCCCGGCATTAGCTTTCTTTTCATCTGTCAATGTAAACTGTTTTTCACCTTCATTACTGTTCGTGATAACCATTGGCGTGACAATATCCTTTGCATGGTTCTGAATATATTCTAAGTCAAACTCTAATAAAGGCTGTCCAACTGTTACCTTTTCTCCAGTTTCGACCTTTAGTTCAAATCCTTCTCCCTTTAAAGCAACTGTTTCTAAGCCTACGTGGATTAGAACCTCTGCTCCATCGTCTGACAACAATCCAATTGCATGCTTTGATTCTGGAATTTGAATAACCTTTCCATTCACAGGAGAAACTACTTGCCCATTGGTTGGAATAATTGCCATTCCTTCTCCCATCATTTTTTGACTAAACACTGGATCTGGCACTTCCTCCAATGGAATGACGTTACCAGTTAAAGGTGCATATAATTTTTGTTCTTTTGCTGGTTTTTTAAATAAATTTTTAAACATCGTAATTACTCCTTTCCTATCTTCGATGACTTTTCTTATTAGAGAAATCCGCATACATAGTTTCCCATGAAAATAAAGAATTATTTTTCCACCCACATCGGATGGCACTAAAAAAGGCATGGGGCACCTAGAGGAATGAACTCCCTCTAATTGTACCACCATGCCTGATCGAGTCAGTAACATGTGATGCATAATTTTATTTTCAAATTCATCATACCATTTACCTAAAAAAAAATCAAACTGAAAGCGTAATCATTGTGTGACCGCTATGACCCTGCTTATTCTTTTCCATGGCGAAGCTTATAAATAAGCATCGCGACAAAGACAGCGGGCATGTTAAAAATATTCCCTTGTAAATTATACTGCAACTGTTGCTGTTCAAATGGTAAGGTTTCATGTAACTCGTTATGGGTTTTCTTTGATTTCACAGAGGCTGCTTTCGTTTCCGTAATAGTATCGTATTGTAGTTTCGTTAAAACAAGATAGTAAATGATGATAGGCGTGCCTAGAATGAAATAAATCTCCATGCCTCCACCTCCTTGCTTACAATACGAAGAAATGACCTGTAAGGTTTCATTTAAAACCGTCTGCTAACAAGGATTGGTATTTTTTATTTGATTGCATGTATGCAGCAGCATAAGAGCATTGTGGAATTATCTTTTTGTTGTTTGCTTCTGCATGAGCTAATAGCTTCTCCATCAACAAGGCAGCAATTCCTTGACCACGTAATTCCTTTGAGACATACGTATGATCAATAATCCATATCGATTGCCCCTTCTCAACATACGTGATTTCAGCCTTAGCATGTTGTTCACTATCTCCTAAATAAAACGTATTGTTTCCCTCTTTTATTTCCATCTTATCCCTCCATTTGTTTTTACTATTTCTTTATAATATCTTCATTATAACGTGACCTATGACAATTTGTTTAACGTAAGGTGTATTACATGTATCAAGTAGAGCAAAGGTGTATGATAACAATGTAAGTGAATTATTATTAGGAGGTATTAGCATGGGTAGATTAGACAATCAAGTAGCAATCATCACTGGCGGAGGATCAGGTCTAGGTAAAGCGATTGCAGAGCTTTATGCAAGCGAAGGTGCAAACGTTGTTATTGCAGACATGAATTTAGAAGCAGCCGAGGATACGGTTAATGGTATTAAGCAAAATGGCGGACAAGCTCTAGCCATCAAAACAAATGTCACAGAAGAAAATGATATTGAGCAAATGGTTTCAAAAACAGTAGACACGTTTGGAACAATTGACATTCTCGTTAACAATGCTGGGATTGTTGATAATATGTATGCAGCTGCAAATGTACCAGATGATGTATGGGAACGCGTATTTAATATAAACGTAACTGGTACAATGCGAACGATGAGAAAAGTCTTACCTCTCTTTATGGAGAAAAAATCCGGAACGATTGTGAATATGTCTTCTGTTTCAGGTGTTGCTGGAGGCCGTGGTGGCCTTACGTACACTGCTACAAAGCATGCCATTGTCGGAATGACAAGAAACGTTGCCGCACATTATAAGCATTTAAATATTCGCTGTAACGCAATTGGACCTAGCCAAGTGCCGACAAATTTAACCAATTCAATAAAGCAGCCAGATCCATATGGCATGGAACAAGCTCTTGCTGGTGTAAAAATGATGCACCGTCCAGGTACTACAGAAGAAATTGCTAATATTGCTTTATTCTTAGGTTCAAATGAATCTTCTTATGTAAACGGTGTTATTGTGACAGCCGACGGTGGCTGGTCTGCATATTAATAATAGGAGAGCTGCCTGTGAATAGGCAGCTCTTGTTTAACCTTTTCATTACAGTAAGATTCTTTGTAATTCAGGATGATTTTCCACCATTAATAAAACTTTCCCCTCATCCATATCTTCTTCATATTTCTCCGCTTCAACCTGTGAGAATCCCATTTCTTTCATTTTCGTGCGTAATTCATCACCCTGCTTGCGAAATAGATTTCCTACCATATCCTTCAAATCCATTTCTTCCATTCCAATTGTATTCGCTCCTGCATTCGAAGCAATACGATCTGTACGATCATCATCATGTGCTAAAATGTAAATATCTTCTTTACGTACGCCGTTTTCTTTTAGTTTGTTCACATCATTCGCTAATTGTTCATCATTTAAATATTCTTTTACAAATGGTTTCATGTATATACCTCCTAGTTAGTTGCTTAGTGTGTATATTCCCACCTCATTAAGGAATAAACATAGATTGTTTTCAGCCAAGTAGTGTAAAGTTGCTGCAACAAGAATAGGAAAGCGACTTCCAACTTTTATTAGGGTAAAATTAGAGTGATATTTTTATAATGATTAGGAGCGTGAAGGATGAGGGTGAATTGGTCTGTTTGGAAGCATCCATTTATTTTGTTAAATTCAGTTGGTATCGCTGGAATCGGGGACTTTATTTATTTAATAGCGATTAATCTACTCGTATTTGACATGACTGGCTCAGCTACAGCAGTAGCTGGTTTATGGATAATTGGTCCGTTCGTTAACGTCGTTACGAAATTTTGGACCGGAAGCTTTATCGATTATCGTAGCAAGCGGAAGATTATGATGATAACTTATATCGCAAGAGGGGTATTCATTTTTTGCATTCCATTCTCTTCAAACATTATGATGGTCTATTTCGTTTTAATTTGTATTAGTATAGCAAAAGCTTTTTTTGTTCCTTCATCCATGACATATACAACACAGCTTGTACCAAAGAAGCTTCGAAAAAGGTATAATTCCATTCACGCATTAACATCTTCTGGTGCCTTTATTATTGGACCTGCGGTTGCAGGGACATTAATTCTTATGACTAGTATTAAAGATACGCTCTTTATCAATGCAGGAGCTTTCATTCTTGCTGCTTTGTTACTTTTGTTTCTTCCAGATAAAGAAGCCTTCACTACAAAAGCACCTGCAATCTCTTTACATCAAATAAAGCAAGACTGGACAACTGCTGTTCAATTTTTAACAGCGTTTAAATATGTAGCGATTGTTTATGGTGCATATTTGACGACAACTATTTTCTCTTTTGCAATGGATACACAAGAGGTTGTATTTACCCAGCAAGTCGTTGGGTTATCCCAGCTTGATTACAGTCTATTAATCAGCATTACAGGTATTGGATCTATTATCGGCGCTTTTTTACTAGCAATCTTTACACAAAAACTATCGCTACAGCTTTTAATCGCAATTGGTATTTTCATGCAAACGGTAGGTTATTTATTTTATGCTTTCTCTTGGTCTTTTTTCTCGATTGCATTTGGCTTTACAGTGCTCGGATTTTTCAATGCTTTTCTCAATGCAGGGATGATGACGTTTTATCAAAATAATGTACCTACTGAATTAATGGGAAGAGTAACAAGTATTTTACAGCTATTACAAAGCAGTTTCCAAATAATCTTTGTTTTAATGGTAGGTGTAACAGCAGAGGTCATTCCTTTACGTATCACGATTATTTTACTCGCTTTTGGTATGCTCATTTTAGCAATGGTGCTTATCTGGAGTGTTAGTTTACCAAGCAAAAAAAGATATTTTGAGGAAGCTACTTAATCGTAGAATCTGTATCCATATATAATGAAACGTTCATTAGTCAAACGATAAAGCCAGGCAGCTCATCAATAATTTGATGAACTACCTGGCTCTTTTTAGTTATTCACAGCCTTTTGAATGGTTTCTGGCTTATGATAAATAGCCAGTTTATCCAATAGCTGATTACTTTCCTCATTTAATCCAATAAGTTGCACAGAAATTCCATTTTGGGAAAATTTATAAAGCACTCTGTCTATTGCATCAACAGCTGAATCATCCCAAATATGTGCTTGGCTTAAATCAAGCTTTACTTCCTTGATATTTGCTTTATAATCAAAGCTCGCTATAAGATCTGTAACAGAGGCAAAAAACAATTGCCCTGTAACACGGTAAACTACTTTCGACGCTTCAGCGGATGTAATCGTAGTTACCTTTACCTTTGATATTTTCGCAGCAAAAAACAGTGCGCTCAGGATAATTCCAACGAATACTCCCTTAGACAGGTCATGCGTAATCAAAACCGTACCAACGGTTGCAACCATGACGACTGTATCGGTTATCGGTGTTTTATGGAGCGTTTTTAATGAGCCCCAATCAAAGGTACCTACCGAAACCATAATCATAACGCCTACAAGTGCAGCCATCGGAATTTGAACTAAAAAGTCATGTAGCAGTAAAATTAATATCATTAAAAAAGAACCCGCTACGAAAGCAGAGAGTCTTCCTCTTCCACCTGACTTCACATTGATAACAGATTGTCCAATCATCGCACAGCCTGCCATCCCGCCAAAAAAACCGGATACGATATTCGCGATCCCTTGTCCTCTTGCTTCTTTATTTTTATCACTAGACGTATCTGTCATATCGTCCACGATAGATGCAGTTAAAAATGACTCTACAAGACCAACAATCGCAATTGATAAAGAGTAAGGGAAAATAATTTTCAATGTTTCTAAATTAAATGGAATATCCGGAATAAGGAACATCGGTAACGTTTGTGAAAGCTGTCCCATATCTCCTACGGTACGAACATTACTATCGCTTACTATCGCGATAATGGTTAATACAATAATTGCGATCAGTGGAGATGGTATTGCTTTTGTGACACGCGGTATAAGATAAATAATTGCTAAAGCAAAAACAACCATCACATACATTACCCAAGTTTCCCCAACAAAATGCGGAAGTTGCGAAGTAAATATTAAAATGGCAAGTGCATTCACAAAACCAACCATCACCGATTTAGGAACAAACTTCATTAAGCGACCAAGCTTTACTATTCCCATTCCAATTTGGATAATCCCAGTTAAAATTGTTGCTGCTAACAAATATTGTAGTCCATAATCAGCAACTAAGGTAACCATGACTAAAGCAGTCGCTCCAGTTGCAGCAGATATCATCCCTGGGCGCCCACCAACAAAGGAAATAACAACTGCAATACAAACCGAAGCATATAATCCAACCATTGGATCTACTCCTGCGATAATAGAAAAGGCAATTGCCTCAGGTACTAATGCAATTGCTACTACAATTCCCGCTAGAATATCGCCCCTTATATTGCCGAACCATGCTTGTTTTATTGTTTCATTAATCACGTTTCATCCTCTTTCTATTTAATTTTTCTTACCTATGCACGAATAGTAGTCCATAACGGCAGTGCAAAAGGAAATATTCCTCGTTTGAACAGTTCACAGTCCAAACCTAAAATAGATTCCTATTTTAGGAGTAAACGATTAACTTGCCGATTACTACTGAAAGATAAGTCCGAAGACAACAAACTGTATTATAAAGGCTTTATCACTTGTTTGGCAAACTTCTATGTAAACGTAGTCATTGCTCTTTTTCTCTCTTATCCTTCTATTTTCGCTCTTATTATACTTCATGCTATACTAAAAAATAGAATTGGGTATATAGGAGGAGTTATCGATGTATGAAAACATTTTGCTAGCTACGGACGGCTCTGAGCATTCTATCCGTGCCGCAGAACATGCTTTTAATCTAGCTACTCTTTATTCAAACACAAAAGTAACCATAATCTATGTCATTAGTGATGCAAGCGCAAAAGAAGATGTCATTCACAACTGGGGAAAAGATATGAAGCAAATTCGCAAGGAAAAGCTGTTGCTAATTGAACAAAAAGCAAGACATGCGCGCATTGAATATGAAATTGTATTTCTGCATGGAGAACCAGGGCCGACAATTGTCCAATATGCGAATGAGAAGGTTTTTAATCTCGTAGTAGTGGGAAGTCGCGGTTTAAATACATTACAGGAAATGGTACTCGGAAGTGTTAGTCATAAGGTCGCAAAACACGTTCACTGTCCTGTGCTTATCATTAAGTAGATTCCAATTTTACAGAAGCTTTACACTGGGGTCATCGTTCATTCATAAAGTTTTAGTATGCTAGAAATAAACAAAGATAATCTCTCTCCTTGGAGGTGCCGAATGCGATTTCTTATGAAAGTAATGGTTTGTTTGATCGGCATACTGTTTATTAGCTAGATTGATGTTTCACTTGTTTCATATACAAGGTCGGATACAAATTGAATGCTTCCGACCTTCTTTATGTTTTGAAGTATTATGCAAAAAGAGAAAACGCCTTTTCAAAAGAAAAGACGTTTGTTAGTTACACTAAAGTGAATCTATGCAATAACTAGTTTTAATTCAGCTTTTAGACTCGCTAGAACTGGCGATTTTTCAAGTGCTACCTTTGCAATCTCCGTAATTTGCTGCTTAGATGCATCTGACTCAACCGTTAACGTTAACATTGGATTAAGAATACCACCATCGCCTTCCTCCAAGCCTAAAAATACAGCAGCATTTAAGTCTGCATCCACTTCAACAGAAACATGTTCAAGTGCAATACCTGCCTGTGATGCAAGCACTTCAAATGTTATCGCAAAACAGCTTCCTGCTGTTCCGATAAGCATTTCAATCGGATTCGCCCCTTTATCAGTACCACCTAAAGGAGTAGGTTCATCCATCAATATAGGATCAAAATCACGAATCTTTAAGCTGTTAACGATGCCTGATTCTCTTTTCACGTGTGCCTTCCAGCTTTTTATTTTTAGTGAGGGATCTGCTTTGATCGCCTTTACGGTTTGTTCCATTGCTTCGAAATTAATTCCATTCATTATAAATCCTCCATTCATTAATAAACATTACAATAGTAAGCATACCAACGATGAAGGTTTCCGTATGTAAGCAAGCTTACATCGAACTAGAAATCCATATCCGATTATTTTCAATTTTTACCGTTCCATTTTGTGTTAGTTTATTAAGCAAGAAGGTCACTGTTTCTCGAGTAGAAGCAATCATTCCTGCAATATCGCGATGGGTTAAATATGCAGGGAGTGGATACCATTCATCCGTTTCCATTGATGTATCTGCAAGCTTTATTAGCATTTTAATCAAGCGCTCTTCTACTTTATCGTAAGCAACCTGTTCTAATATCGAAATGACGTCCTGCATCTGAATCGCAAAATGGGTAAGTAATGTAAAGGATAATTCTGGCGTTTGTTGAACAACCTCTCGTATCTCCTGCTTCGTTATTTTTACGACCTCAACATCTGTTAATGCAATCGAATAGGCACCACTCGTTTTTTCGGTAAATGCACTTGGTAAATCAATAAAGTCTCCTGCTGATAGAATACCTAATACACATTCCTTTCCATCTTCATGCAAGTGAAAAATACGTACATCTCCAGCTAATATCATATAGATTGCATCATCTAACTTGCCTGGGTAGCATAATTGCTCCCCTTTTTTAAATTGTTGCTTTGTTCGTTCTCTCCATTCTCTAAGCTTCGAATCTTCGATAAAACGAAGCAGACTTGCTGGCTGAAAAAACTGATTTGCTTCCATTCCGCACATCACCACCACATTATTCTAGCAATCCACTTATTAGAGCCGCGCTTCGTTTTCCTCTTTTCACTTTCGTTTTCGAATCATATCCAATGGTGCTACAGGATGATCTACTTTAACCTTAAGAACCATCATTGGATGTGGAGCAACATTGATCGGATTTCCTGCCTCATCCCACATTTCTTTTACATGCTGATACACATGCTTGAATTGTGGCCCATAAAATTCAATTTCATCTCCGACTCCAAAAGAGTTTCGCTGTTGAATGGTGGCAATTTGGGTATCCGCATCATATGCTAACACTTGTCCAGCAAACGTATAGACTGGTATTTTCCGTCGTTTCCCAAACAATTGCTGCTCTTCTTCTGGTGTACCATAATAAAATCCTGTTGCTAATTCACGCTGGGCAACCTTCCACAGTTCATCTTCCCATTCTGGATTAAATTGATAGTTTTCTGGATCATTACAATAAGCATCAATCGCCTGGCGATACACATTAGACACGGTTGACACATAGTGAATGGACTTCATTCGTCCTTCGATTTTTAGACTATCCACTCCCGCTTCTACAAGATCAGGAATATGACGAATCATGGACATATCTACTGCACTCATCGAAAAAGCTTCCTCTGGATCTCCAGCTAGCAACGATGTTTTTCCCATTGGCTCATCCATTTCAAATAAGTCATATTTCCAACGGCAGGATTGTGAACAGCCGCCTCGGTTTGCATCTCGCATCGACATATGATTCGAAAGCACACAACGTCCAGAATATGAAATACACATGGCACCATGAATGAACACTTCTATTTCTACATCTGTATTTTGACGAATTTCATTGATCTCATTCATTCCAACCTCACGAGCCAACACAACACGCTCTAATCCTTCCTGCTTCCAGAAATTTAATGTTTCATAGTTTGTAGCAGAAGCCTGTGTTGATAAGTGAATTGGCAAGCCTGGCGCTTCTGTTGCACATATCTCAATTAATGCAGGGTCAGATACTATAACAGCATGAATGCCGATATCGCGAAGTGTCTGGAAGAAATCTCCCGCACCTTTTGCATCTTCCTCATGTGTCACCATATTTGCAGCTACGTATACTTTTGCTCCATGTGCATTGGCAAAGGCAACCCCTTCTCTCATTTCATCATAGGTGAAATTACCTGCACGACTTCGAAGGCCATATGCATTTCCACCAATATATACTGCGTCTGCACCATAATGTATCGCTGTTTTCAATTTTTCTAACGTTCCAGCTGGTGCTAGCACCTCTGGTTTTTTAAGCTTTGTTTGCATTTTTATTCCCTCCAACTCAAGTAAAGCATCAACATCATTTCCCCATTAAAAATAAATACACTTTCTGTATGTTTCTTATCATTTATTTATTTTATATCAGCAGGATCCTTTAAAAAGAAGCCGGTCCCTAACCCTCTTCCTTTCGGATGCAGTGCATGTAATTGTTTTGCACGTTCCTCAAGTGCTTCCACAGACCATGTATTATTCATTATCGCGTCTCTTTCGTTGACGAATAACCGCACGATATCTACAAATGTATCCCCTTGCACAAACAATCCATCCAGCTTCCATTTTCGAATGCCTACATCCTTTAGTTTTTGCAAATGCAGGATTAAATTAATATCATCCGTGGCGAAAATATGCGTTCCATTCATGTCCTCATAAATAGAGTAATGCGTATCTTCATTCTTTGCTTCTGATATAAATAACCCTTTCTCTTTTGCTGTATCATTTGCTTGCTCTACAAAATGCATGTAATTCGATACAAGTGGCCTTTTCGACTGATGGATACAGGTTGAACCATATACTTGTACTTCTACAGGAACCGTTGCTTGCTCACTTATCGTCTTTAACTCTTCATACGTAAGTTCTCTTGCAAGTACTGCGCCTACCGCACCACGTTTTGCCCAAAAATTCACCTGGTTTGCACTTGTTACCATTGTTTGGGCATCATATACGAATGGAAGCTCTATTTTATTTGTTTGCAAAAGATGGATAACACCTGGATCTCCAACCGAAATCCAATCAACACCTATCTCCTCTAACGTACGTAAATAAGGGAGCACCTGTTTTATACGCTCATTATGCATCAATGCATTTACCGCAACACCTACTTGTTTTCCTTCATGATGTGCTATTTGTGTAAGGGTTTTGATCTCATCCCCGGTAAAAGATGCGGGTAGTCTTAAGCCGAACTTGTCTTCGCCAATATAAATCGTATCTGCACCAACTTGGAGCAGTTTTTCTCCTTGCTCTACAGATTCCGCAGTAGCAATTATTTCAATCATTCTCATACACCTCTTTACTATTCCTATCCTCAAAAATCGTATCATAAAAAAAGCCTATAAAGTTTGTGCTTTTTGTGACAATCATTACTATGCGAAATGGAACTATTTCAAATTTTAAAAAGAGTATATTGGATTTGTTTAAAGGAGCCAACTATCTTTTTGAGAGGCGCACAAAGGGGAAATGCAGGATAAGGAAGAAATTCCCTATCCTTATCCAAACACCAATTATTCAATATTAAATGTATAAAAAGCTTCGTTTATTTCTTTGCGGATACTTACACTTTCCCATTCAGCATAATTTCCGAGACAAGCACAAATCATTTTCGTGTGGTTACTCGTATCAGTTTTTCTAAAATGAACATGTCCCATAATACTATACTGTATATTATAGTCTTCAAAAAGTCTGTGATAAGAATCACTGCCTAAAAATGCATTAAAATAATCCCATACTTCATGCGGCTTTGGGACAATGAAATTTGGATGTGTAACCATATGTGTCATCATAATTATGTTCTTGTTTTTATATGCTTCTAGATCCTGTTTTAGTTTTTCATAGAAGAATTCATGTACTGCTTTATTATCTAAGTTCCAATTTGTATAAACAGAATCCTTCCACGTTCTACCGTTATATTTCATTTGATTAAATTGTTCGTTGTTAAATTTTCTGCTACCAAATGAGTGGTCATACCAACCAGAATTCCCTACTACAACCCATTCCTCATTAAGCACATATGGATTTTCAGCAATACAACCATCCCATTGTTTCAATGATTCATAAACCTTCCAAGTGTCTGTAACATGATTATCCTTTGACCAATAGTCATGGTTACCAGGAACAAACAACACTTTGACCTCGGTACTTTCTTCTAATGATGTTAGAAAGTGAAGTGTTAAACGATAATCGTTTGACACATCTCCCGGTATTAGCAATATATCTATTTTCGATTCCTTAATTTTCTCAACTAAAACAGTAAGTATATTTTCACTTGAGGATTCAAGTACACGATTTTTATCAATATGCAAATCAGAGATAACGCCAATTTTCATCGTATCGCCTCCTCTATTGTATCTTTGCTATTCCCTTCAATTGTCTTGTATAGGTGACAACGAACAACATGCGTTTGATTCAAATGCACGTCGGACGGTTTAAAAGATGAACAGGTTTCCATTGCTTTTGCACAACGAGGATGGAAAGGACAGCCAGCTGGCGGCGTACCTGAGTTAGGAACTTCTCCTCCTAAAACAATTTGAGTCTTATTTTCATCTACTGTTGGGTTTGCAGAAAATAATGCTTGTGCGTAAGGATGCTTTAAGTTAGAGCCAATTAGATCAGTACGACCTTGCTCTACAATTTCACCTAAATACATGACCGCAATCCGATCACAAAAATATTGTATGACATTCAAGTCATGGGAAATAAATAAATAAGTTAATTTATATTTATTTTGCAGCTGTTTTAGTAAATTTAAAATTTGAGCTTGGACAGAAACATCTAGAGCTGAAACACCTTCATCAATAACGATAAATTCTGGATTTAATATGATTGCAGTTGCAATGGCCACCCTTTGTCGTTGCCCTCCGCTCAATTCATGCGGATAGCGATGTAAATACGATGCATCCAAACCAACGTCTTCCAACACTTCTACAACTTTTTCCCGCCGCTCGACCTTTGTCCCTATACGATGAATCACTAGCGGTTCACTTACAATCCATTCGATTTTCTTTTTAGGGTTCAGTGAAGCATACGGATCTTGGAAAACTATTTGCACTTTCTTACGCCATGCTTTCATTTGTTTATTAGTAAATGTTGTCACATCACTTCCTTTATAGAAAACCGTTCCAGACGTTTGTGATATAAGCTGAGCAATAATTTGGCCTGTTGTTGATTTCCCACTTCCACTTTCTCCAACCAATCCAAGGGTTTCTCCTTCAAATAATCGTAGAGAAACACTATTTACAGCTTTTACATACGATGGTTTCCCTAAAAAACTGGAACGATTCGATTTATAATGTTTTTGCACTTTATCCAGTTCTAGTAACGGAGTGCTCATATATTTATCGCCTCCTGAGCATAAAGATGACATTTCACTTGATGATTCCCATGTTTCTTACCTTCGGGATATGTTGTTTGACATATATCCATGCGTAACGAGCAACGGTCAACAAATGGACAGCCTCCTCTTCGTTCTCGTAAAGCTGGAACTCTACCTGGAATTGTATGCAATGGCTCTCCTCGTTTTTTATAATCTGGGATAGATTGTATTAGCCCCTGTGTATATGGGTGTTTAGGATGCTGCAAAATCTCCTCGATTGGTCCTTCTTCCACGATGTGACCAGCGTACATAACAATGACTCGGTCACAAACTTTACGAATGACTCCCCAATCATGTGATATAAAAACTAATGATGTATTTCGGGTTTGCTTAAGCTTACGAAAAAGCTCTAAAATTTGTAATTGGATTGTAACGTCAAGTGCAGTAGTAGGTTCATCAGCAATGACCAAATCTGCTTCACCAATCAATGCGATTGCTATAACAACACGCTGCCTCATTCCTCCAGAAAGCTGATGAGGATAGGCACGATACAATTCCTCTGCTCTTGGCAAGCCGACCTCTTTCATCAGTGCAATGGTCATTTCTTTTATTTCTTTATTGCAAAAGCCGGTATGCTTTTTTAACACCTCAGAAATTTGCCTACCTATTGTTAAAAGTGGATTCAGGGACGTCATTGGCTCTTGGAATATCATAGATATTGCGCTACCTCTTATTGACTGCCACTCTTCATTAGTAAGTGAAACAAGATCAGTACCTCGATATTGAATACTACCTTTTTTAATCATTGCATTTGTTGGAAGCATACCTAAAATAGCGTGAGAGGTTAAACTTTTCCCGCAGCCTGATTCACCTACAATACCGACAATTTCCTTTGGATAGACTGAAAAGGAAATATTCTTCAAAGCAGCATAATCTCCATCTTGGAAAGTAAACGATACATCTAAATTTTGTACTGATAAAAGCGGTTGTGACATTGCTTATCCTCCTAGGATTTTTTATCTTGCAAATCACGGATTCCATCACTAAGTAGATTGAACCCAAGTACCATGAAAGTAATAAACAGTCCCGTGAGAATTACATACCAAGGTGCTGTACTCATAAACGGCTGTGCTTCTTTAAGCATCCGCCCCCAACTAGGATCTGGAGGCTGTACCCCTAAGCCTAGATAGCTTAATCCTGCTTCTGCTAGAACAGAACCTGAAAAGCTTAACGTTACTGCGACTAAAATGGGCGATGTGACATTTGGTAATATATGTTGAAATATTATGCGAAAGGAACCAGCTCCTTTTGCAATACTCGCTTTTACAAAATCAAATTGTTTTACTTGAATAAATCCACTGCGCACAATTCTTGCAAATGATGGGATGCTCATTATCCCAAGAGCAATAATTGTATTTCGTATTCCGGTCTCAAAAACAGAAATAAGCATAATCGCAAATAAGATACCTGGCAATGCCATCATTGCATCAATTATCCGCATACTAAGCTCATCAATCCATCCTCCGAAATAGCCTGCACATGCACCGATCAAAAATCCAAAAAACAGACCGATAGAAACTGCCGAAAATCCAATTAAAAATGCGGTTTGTGATCCCTGCATCACGCGACTAAAGATATCTCTTCCAAAATTATCAGTTCCGAATAAATGTGTGAACGAAGGTTGTGCTAATCGATCACTTGGATCCATTGCATTCGGACTATATGGTGTATAAAACAAGCTAACGAGCATCATTATTGTCAATACAGTTACAAAACTAACCCCGATTATTAACGGAATGCTTTTAAAGATATTATGTTTTTTCATATTTCGTCACCCCTTTAATCTAACTCGCGGGTCAATTAGCTTATAGAGCAAATCAACAATAAAATTGACTAAAATTACGAGAATCGCAATGTACAGAACCATGGATTGAACTAACGGAAAATCGCGAGATGTGATGGATTGAATTAATAGATTTCCTAATCCTGGTAATGCAAATACGTTTTCAATAATGATGCTTCCACCTAACGTATCGGCAACAATTAATCCCATTATTGTTAGGACTGGCATAAGCGCATTGCGTAATATATGTCCATACATAATTGTTTTTTCTCTTAATCCTTTACAACGTGCTGTGCGGACATAATCCATTTTTGCTTGATCCAAAATCGTATTTCGCAAATAACGGATAACTACAGCAATATTCGAAATAGCTAAAGCCAAGGAAGGTAAGAAGTAAGAACGTAGCGCTCCAATAAAGCTTTCAGACCAAGGCACATATCCAAAAGTCGGAAATAGCTGAAATGTAACCCCGAACACTAAAATTAATACAAAGGCAAACCAAAAAGAAGGAACAGCTATCCCTAACTGTGTAAACATAGAAAGAAAAACTGATATCCATCTACCATCTGTGCGAGCAATATAAATCCCTAAAGGAATACCAATACATATTGTTAACAGAATTGAATATATCGCTATAGAAAACGTAACAGGAATTCTGTCCTTTAACACATCTAAAACAGGTTGCTGATATTTTAAAGAATCTCCTAGATCTCCCATTAAAAATCCGGACAACCAGCTCGTATATCTTTCTCCAATAGATTTATCTAAACCGAGTTCTTTTTCCAGCTGTGCAATTTGTTGTGTATCGGCATCCATGCCCAGAATAATCTGGGCAGGATTACCAGGTAACACTTGAAACACAGTGAAGATTATTAATGAAACAAGTAAGATAGTCATCAGAAAAGTAGATAGTTTATACAACGCATATTTCATATTAAAAACTCCTTACTTTTCTATTTTGTAACTGTTACATCCTCTAAATTAAACTTTTGAATCGGAAATAGCTTTAGTCCATTTACTCCATTGCGCATGGCAGTAGTACGATCAGGATCCATAATAAATAATGCCGCTGCCTCATCCGTTAGAATAGTTTGTGCTTTTTTATAAAGAGCCGCTTTTTTCGTTTCATCGGTTTCACGAACAGCTTCTTTAATCAGTTCATCATACCGCTCGTCTTGAAACTTCATAAAGTTTTTTCCGTAGTCACTAACATATCTTACGAGCACTTCATAAGGATCCAATTTCCCTGTAAATCCAATTATTGTTGTTTCGTATTGCGCATTATTATATACATTTTCCAACCAGGAACTGAATTCAATTTGCTTTATTTCTGTTTGAATGTTAATTTGACTTAATTGATCCGCAATGACTTGCGCTGTATCAACGTGGAATTGATAATCAGACGGAACAGTTAACTCCATCGTAAATCCAGATGCCAATCCCGCTTCATCTAATAATTCCTTTGCTTTTTCAATATTTTGCTCGTATCGATCTTCTAAGCCTGGTTCATAATAAAATTGCATTGCTGGACTCATGTTCGTACCTAACTTTGTACCCATTCCATCTGCAACCGTATCAATAATTACGTCTTTATTAATTGCTAGATTTATAGCCTGACGTACTCTAACATCATCAAATGGCTTTACACTATTGTTCATTGCCATAAGCTGTACCATGTTTTGCGGACCGGATATTGAGTGCACCGTATCTCCTAATTGATCCAACCCTTGTTTACTAATTCCTGGTAGAATATCGATCTCACCAGCCTGCATTGCTAAAATGGAAGACTCTGGATCTGGCATAATTTCAAATTGGACTTCATCTATTTTGGGAGTGTTTTCCTTATCATAGTAGTTTTCATTTTTACTTAAACGGAGCTCCTGCCCAACCTTGTATTCCTCAAACTTAAATGGTCCTGCGCCAATAGGCTTTGAGCTCTGTTCTTCATAATCTTTCGGAACAATTGCTACAATATTACGAGCAAGAAAAGCCGAGTCTACTTCCTTCAATGTTACAACTACCTCAAGCGGAGACTTCGCTTCCACTTTTTCTACTATTTCGAACCTTGAGGAAAGTGGTTCTCCTCCATTTAAGCCACCAAGCTTTGCATAAGAATAAACAACATCGTCAGCAGTTAATTCAGAACCATCATGAAACATGACACCTTCTTTTAAATAAAATGTATATGTTCGTCCATCATCCGAAATAGCATACTTTTCTGCAATAGCCGGAACTAATTTCCCATTCTCATCGGTATCCAATAACCCATCAAATACGTTATCCATCATAGAGCCTGTATCTGTAGCTGCAGATAAGTATGGATCCAGATTATCAATTTCTGTACTCATTGCTATACGTACAACTCCACCTTCATTACTGCTCTTTTCTTGATTCTGTTCAGAATGGTTTGTTTTTCCTTGTGTATCTTTAGAAGCTGTTGGAGAAGAGCATCCTACAATAAACAATAATACAAACAACATAATGAATAGGCGCTTTATCGTGATCATTTTCATATTTAAAACCTCCAATTATAATAGAATGGACAAGCCAGTATGTGCTTTTGAAATCTTTTTTTGAAAATAAGGACGTACCTCGTTTATTAATTGTGAAATATCGCCAAAGTGTGGCAAGTGTGTTAACACGAGCTCTCCAACATTCGCTTTTGAGGCTATTTCACCAACCTCAGTAGTAGACAAATGTCCTTTTACATACCCTTTCTGCCTTTGATAAAAGCTACACTCAATCAACAACAAATCCGCGTCCTGTGAAAATCTAATTAAATTTGGTGTATACCCTGAATCACCGCTATACACTAGCGATGTTCCTTTAGCATTCGTAGCCTTTATTGCACAAGTCGGAATTTCATGAAGCATTTCTGCAAAGGTCACTTCTAATTTTCCAACTTTAATCACACTCGTTAGGTTAATTGAATGAGCTCGAATAGCTGTTGGATATTCCAAGGGAAGATGATTTAAATCCTCCGTGTAAATATAAACATCTAGTGCGGAGTTTCGATTTCCAAGCTGTTGTTGTATAAGCATCGCATATTCTAAGCAATAAAGATCCGCTATGTGATCTGCATGTATATGACTAATAAAAACCGCATCTATTTCGTTAATACTGATGTAATTTGTTAATTGAGATAATGCACCACTCCCACAATCAAATAAGATTTTTGTCTCATCTTGTTCAATCAAATAACATGCAGTTGCTTCATTTTCCTTTGGATACGCTCCCCAATAACCAATAACAGTGAGCTTCACGTAATCCCCTCACTTTTATTCCAAGCTATTTTCTTCAAAGAGTTCAAAGTAATTTTCCATATTTTTAATATTTTTTTTAATACGTTCTCCACCAACATATGAAATTTCTTTTAAAATTGCATGGCATACTGATAACGCGGCAGTATAGGAATCTAAAAAGCTTTTTGACTTATTTTTCGCTAGAATACAATAATCAGCTAGAGTATATACAGGAGATAAGGGAGAATCAGTTATTGCAATGACACATACTCCCTGTTCCTTTGCAGCTTTCACTACTTGAATTGTTTTTTTACAGTATCGAGGAAAAGCACATATGAAAAGTACTTCTCCATGACGTAAATAAGCGGTATTTTCAGCAATCTCTCCTTGTGGAATAAGCATGGTGTTTCCTAGCATATACTGTAATGCAAAACGCATATATGATGTAACAGATAGTCCCATTCTCCAACCAGCTATCCATATTTTGTTTGCATCCAAAAAAGCATGCGCAATCATAGTTACTGTTTTCTTTTCGAGCTGCTCATTTGTACGAAGGATATTCTCCGCTTCTTGTATAAAATGCTGCTCTAGCCATGATTCCTGTTTCACCGTTGTTGTTGAAGCTAGCTTGTGTACAACCCGTTGATCTTTTTTCATAAAGTGATGTATAGCTTGCTTCATTTCCAAGAAGCTCCGAAATTCAAGTGCTTGTGCTAGACGATGTACCGTAGCTTCACTAACATTGGAATTAACACCAATTTTATGTGCTGATAGAACCGTGATCTCTTCCATATTTTCTAAAATATAATGTGCTGCTTTTTGTTGGGTTCTGCTTAATGACTCATACTTTTGCTTGATTATTTCATTAATAGAATTCATCTATAGCCCTCTTACAGGAACGGAAGCTATTAATTGTTGAAGATTTCCAACTCCTCGGATGACTTTCACGCCAGTATGGAGCAACTCTTCAATCCCTGTAATTCCATGGGCATTTATTAAGACACAATCCATTCCAACTCGATTACTACCAATAACATCATCATAATAATTATCACCTACGTATAAACACTCTGATGCGGAAACACGTGCTTGCTGCAATGCATGTGTGAAAATTTTCTCATCAGGCTTTTCAATCTGAAGATCAGAGGATATGATGATTTGTTCCATAAATGGTTCAATGCCTGTCTTCTGCAATATAGTTCTCGCAGTTTGATCCCAATTAGAAATCAATCCTAAGCGATAACCGGAAGCTGTTAACGCCTGTAATGCTGGAATTGTCTCAGAATATATTTGCCACTCCATTTTCTCGTTTACCTCATGGGGAGGAAATGGGGGTAGTGATATACCGATAAAGTTATGAAGCTTTGAATAATATACATCATAAAAGTCTGTCCCTTTATTACTAAGAAAACCTGGGTGTTCTCGCATAAAATACTTATCTGTCAAATGAAATGCCACTGCTAAATCTTCAACTGATCTATCAATCCCTTCCTCCTTTAAGAGCTGGTGATAAATTTCTTCACGATTTAGATGAACAAGAGTATAACCAAGATCAAACCAGATGAATTTTTTTGCTATCGTCTCCACTCTCCCTTTGACGTGTTTCCGACACTTCTAATCATGCCGAATTATTTCCTACACATATTATTATAGAGAGCGATTGTTCTAGTAGTATTAACCTTTCGTAAAGAGTTCGTTAATTCCCTACTTTAAATCTTTGGCAAGCTTCATTTAAAAATATAGTCGGACATGCAATTGATAAAGCATACGTATAACCATCACAAAAGAGCAAAGCGATGTCACTTTCTTTCGTTGTAATGTTGCTCTTATGCCCGTGATAAAAGCAACCACCTGTAGTGCAAGGTAAACGTCGATGCCATCTGCAGGGATGGGAAAAATCAGGATTATCTTATTCATTAAAAAAAGTCAGACAGTCCATCGAAAGATGAACAATCTGACTTTCTTCATTTACTTGAGTTTTGTCCTAGCTCCGCAATGCAGTCTAAGAAACAGGTGTTTTTGTGAATCGATCAAATCGCAGCGGATTTACTGGGATAATCGTTTCTTTTTCACATAGCAACGCTTCAATTAATTTACCCGTTACTGTTGCAAGACTGATTCCGTCTCCTTCATGCCCAGCAGCAATGTAAAACCCAGGCATCTCTTCCACTGCGGATACGATTGGCAAATGATCGGCTGTCCATGGTCGGAAACCAGTGTAAGTACGGATCATATTAAAATCTTCCATTTTCGGAAAGAAACGCATCGCCCTTCTTGCCATCGTTTCGACAACCTGCATATCTACACTACTATCATAGCCGACAAACTGACGACTGCTTCCAAGTAAGAAGTTTTGACTTTCTGTTGGTTCAAGGACTAATGCAACACCATGCTCCATTGTACGTGCATCGGCAACTCGCTCACGCTCGAACTTGTTCATCAAATAGCCAAATTCCATGACGTTTCGCATCATAATCGGCTTTTGCCTTGCTCCGACAATTATATGTCCTTTTCGAGGCTTAATGGGAATATCGATACCGAGCATTTCCCCGATAAAAGGTGCCCACACTCCTGCCGCATTTACAACTTTTTTCGCTCGAAAAGTCCCTTTCTCTGTATCTATTTTAAAATCGTCTTGCTTCGTAATACCTTTTACTTCAGCATGTGTATGTAATTTAAGCCCATATGCTTTTGCTTTATCAATGAGTGAATAACAAAATAAATAGGGATTTATTAACGAATCCGTCTCACACTCTAACCCACCAGGTAAATCATCTGCAAAGTAGGGCGATTCCTGTTTGATATCTGCTTGATCAAGTACTTTAAAGCGTAAACCAGCTTCATTTTGAATCTTTACCCACTCCACAGCTGCTTCCATCTCTGCATCATTTTCACATACAAGGATGCTTCCTAATGCTCGATATTCAAATGGAAGATCAAGATCGTCTCCTAGTTCCGTGGTGAGCTCCTGACTTACAAGGGACATTTGACTATCAAATCCAGGGTCCTTATCTACAATCGTTATATTGCCATCACATTTAGAGGAAGTGCCACTTGCGATATCATTCTTTTCAATAAGCATGCAATCTATTCCTGCCTTTGCCACGTAATAGGCAATTGCACAGCCTACAATTCCCCCACCAATAATGGCTACTTCTGCTTGGTTCGCCTTTTCCATCATTATCCCCCTCGTATATTTTATCCACTACCAACTACGTAACATATTCGGATCATTTATTTTTCTAAAAACACTTGTTAAAAAATTTATTCAATTCTATCATATATGTTAGAATAGCTTTGAATCACATGTCAATCTTTTTTAATGCATTTTTGAAATCGCTTACATGAATATGATTGGGAACAGGGGGACATCAAAAAATGGAAGATATCATTATCTGTAGATGTGAGGAAGTAACCTTACAGCATATAACAGAGACAGCAACAAAATATAAGTGCTCTGCTCGTGAAGTAAAATTGCGTACAAGAGCAGGAATGGGATTTTGTGGAGGACGCACATGCAGACCAGCTATTGATACAGCACTAGCTACTATAACAGGTGAAACTCCTGGTCATGATATTCCCTTAAAAGTCTCGCCTCCGATTAGACCTGTATCTTTGGCGGTACTAGGAGGGAAGTCGAATGAATAGCAATCGCATTATCGATCACCCAGTTTTAGGGAGCTTCGAAGACCGTCCTATTATTCGTTTTACATTTGATGGTAAAGAATATGAAGGCTTTCAAGGAGAAACCATTGCTGCTGCATTACTTGCCAATGGTGTACGCACTTTGCGTGTTCACGAGGAGAGTGGAAGCCCTCGTGGTATTTATTGTAATATTGGACATTGTTTTGAATGTCGGGTTACCGTTAATAACCAGTCGAACACCCGCGCTTGTATGACAGAAATCAAAGAACATATGCGAATTGAAAGTGGTAAGCTACAGCCCGCTCCTTTAAAATCTGAAGCTGGTTCAGCGCATTTACCGCGGACCTATGCAGCTTTCGCAGAAAAACACCCTACAAGAAAAGACGGTGATTTGGATGTATGATGTCGTCATTATTGGAGCAGGTCCTGCTGGATTATCTGCTGCAATTGCCTGCCGCGAATGGGATTTACACGTGCTTGTCATCGATGAATTCCCGAAGCCTGGAGGTAGATTGCTAGGACAGCTTCATCAAGAGCCAAATGGTGAATGGTGGAATGGCATTCACGAGACAGAGCTTTTATTACATAAAGCAAAAGAATTAAACACCGTGATTCAATGTGGAGTTTCCGCTCATCATATCGAGAAGCTAGCGGACGGGTTTTCCATTCGTACGAACGAAGGGAGTTTTTCTGCAAGAAAGCTATTAATTGCAACAGGAGCAGCAGAAACCGCTGCACCAATTCCTGGCTGGACATTGCCAGGTGTTATGTCGATTGGAGCAGCACAAGTAATGACGAACGTGCATCGTGTACGTGTTGGAAAGAAGGGCATTATCGTTGGTGTGAATGTGTTATCTGCTGCAATTGCACGAGAGCTGCAATTAGCGGGAATAGAACTACATAGCATGGCTTTACCAGCTAAAAACACTATAAACGCGGAACATGGCCACCCTAAAAAAGTAATGGAAGGGCTTGTTCGAGTTGCTCATCTTGCTCCTTCCTTCTTTATTCGCTTTGGAAGTAAGTTTGCGAAATCGAGCTGGATACGAAATCTTGCGGTTGCTTTTTATCCTAAAAGCGGGGTGAAAATGTGGGGTATGCCGATTCATATAAGAAAAGCAGTGCTTCAGATTAATGGTACGGATAAGGTAGAGTCGGTTACAATTTGTAATATCACCGCTGAGGGAGAGCCGATTAGCGGAACGGAGCAGGAAATTAAAGTAGATTTCGTATGTATTGCGGGAGGTTTATATCCGCTCACAGAGCTTGCAGCGGTGATTAACTGTCCATTCCAGTATGTAGAAGAGCTTGGTGGTCATGTGCCTATCCATAACGAACAAATGGAAACAGCCATTAGCGGACTTTATGTTGCTGGAAATATTACTGGCATTGAAAGTGCGAAGGTTGCAAGAGCACAAGGACATCTAGCAGGGCTTTCTATCGTACATGCGAGCATTCAGGTCGACAAGATAAAGTATAAGATAGATGAAGCCATTGCAGAGGTTAAAGCAGTTCGTGAAGCAGCATCCATTCAATTTCATCCAAGCATCCAAGCAGGTCGGGAGAAAATCGAGCAGGCTTTCAACAAGCAGAAGCAAGCGACATAGGAATGTCAAAACGAATTAGTAAAAAAAGAAAGAGCTTTAGGGCAGTGCAACCTAAAGCTCTTTCTCTTTAAAGCATTATGAAAAAATTACTTCCACATTCCGTTGTCTACTAATGTCTTCTTCCCTTTAAACGCAAGGATAACAAGTACAATATTAATAATTAGCATAACAACAATCGTATATAATACAGACGTATAGCTTCCTGTTATATCATATACGAAACCATAGCCAGGTAAAGCAACAATTCCCGCTACTGCTAATCCAATTCCAACAGAAGCATAAATAACACTATATTCTTTGTTTCCAAAAATTGCTGTTGTTAAAAGTGGTCCTAATGTACCGATCGAAGCTGTAACAAATCCAAAGATCCCAATCGCTACAGTAAATACAGTTGCATTTCCAGGTACAAATAACAATAAATTAACGGATACAATACCAGTCAACATAGAAAAAATTGCTGTGTTTCTCGCACCGATTTTGTCAGTTAGAAAACCGAATGCCAATGCACCAACTAACATTCCAACCATAAATGCACCCATTACATTACCCGCAAATTCTACATCATATCCAATTCCCATTGCATATGGGGCAATGTGCTGTGCAAAGCTGCCGATCGCAGTCATAAAGAAAAAGAATAATAAAATTGCATAAAATGCCATCGATTTTTTCGCATCCGCCATTGTCACACCGCGTTCTGCAGAATCCTGGGATTGGTCATCTGTTCCTGTCATTTCTTCCATGCCATATGGTAACAGACCTTTTTCCGCTGGTGTTTTCCGAATCATTAACAACACAACTGGGATAATAATTACAATTGCAGCTACCCCAAGAATAATGTATGCGTTTCTCCAGCCTTGTTCTGCAATTAATCTTCCAACTAATGGTTGAATAACCGCTCCAAATAGTCCTACCGCTGCCATCATAACACCCATTGCTAAACCGTTATGCTTTTTAAACCAACGATTAATTAGCACTGGACCTGCCATTGTTGTTACAAAGATTGCTCCGATTGCCATTGGAACTGAAAAGATATACCAGCCCCACACAGAATTCATTAATCCGAACATTGCAAATGAACCTGCTTGCAAAATGATTGCAAAAATTAATAATCCTTTTATATTAAAGTTCGCCATCATTTTCCCAGCTATAGGTAAAAATATCATCGTTACAATAGAAGAAATACTAAGATATAGTGTTAAACTACCAATCCCTATTCCTAAATCCTCTGAAACCGGAGTTAAAAATAACCCACCGGCATTATTTATTCCACCTCTTGCCAGTCCAATCATAATGGATAATCCTAATAATACCCACCAAGCAAAGTGAATACTTTTCTTTTTATTATTACTCACCGTAATTCCCCTTTTCAGTATTCTATTTTTACAAAATAGTATTCACAAACTAGCAATATACTAGCTTGTGAATCTATTTCTTTAACCCCTTAACGCAATTTGATTGATCCACCGTCAACCATAAATGTTTGACCTGTAATATAATCTGAATCCTCACTCGCTAAAAATACGGCAACACGACCAATATCACTTTCTAGTTCACCTAGTCTTCTTAGTGGAATATTGGATAGCATTCCTTGATAGTATTCTGGATTGGCTTCTGCCCATTGCAGCATACCTTCCGACTTAGCAATTGGAGAAATAATATTAACATTAATTCCAAACGGTCCAAACTCATTCGCTGCAACACGTGTAATCCCACGAATTGCTTCTTTAGCAGCTGCATATGAGCCCTGATTTTTATCTCCTTTTAATCCAGCTCCTGAAGCAAAATTAATAATCTTACCTTTTGTTTCTTTTAAATATGGTAATGCAGCTTGCATCAAATAAAATGTCGGATAAAATCCTGTATTAAAGGATAAATCCAATTCCTGCTGGGTCGTATCTTCAATCGATGCCATTTTAGATGCGTGTGCGTTGTTTACTAATATATCAACTTGTCCAAATGCATCTACAACTTGTTTTACAATGTCAGCTAATTTATCATGCTCTGCTAAATTGGCTTGGATAAAAATAGAGTCAGACTGATGCTCTTTTAAAACTTCTAACGTTGCATTTCCTGCTTGCTCATTTAAATCAACAATTGCAACCTTTGCTCCTTCTTTTACAAAAGCAGTTGCAATTCCTTTTCCAATTCCTCCTGCACCACCTGTAATAATGGCTACTTTCCCTTGAAGTCTACTCAACTCCCCCACCCCTTCTCATTCGAATTTTATTCATACCAATGTAATCATATTCAATATTGACTAACAAGTCAATCAAAACATATTCCTTTTATTTGTGGTAATATATGTAAGATGAGACTTATTCACTTTTGCATGAAGTCTTTTTTTAGAACATGTATAATAGCAATATATATATACAAGGGGTGGGGAACTATATCATGGCAAAAAGTGAAGAACAATTTAAAATGATTCGTGATCAACGCTATGAAGAAATTAGTAATGCAGCATTGAAAATTTTTGCCCGAAAAGGCTATGCTGGGACAAAAATTAGCGATATAACGTCTTCTATTAATTTAAGTCATGGATTACTGTACCATTACTTTAAATCGAAAGAAGATATTTATATGTCTTTAATTCGCAATGTACTTGATTTGTTTATCGAAGCAGTCGATCAAGCGGAAAACATGGAAGGTACTGCACTAGATAAGCTAAATTGGCTAACAGAGCTTACCTTTTCTGGTGCTGCAGACACCGCATTAGATCGACATCTACTCATTATTGAAGCACTACATGCCGATTACCTTTCTTCTGAAATGAAACAAACGATTTCCAAGCATTACTCGGAGTCATTACAGGGAATTGCTAGGATTATAACAGCTGGACAACAGGATGGAACGTTTCGTTCAGGAGATGCCATGGAGCTAGCGTCTATTTATTTATCGCTTTCACAGGGACTCGTCCTTTGGAATGCAAAACAGCTCTATCCTATTAATGTTTCCACAGAAATGGTAATGGATCCTATTTTAAACAAGTGAAAAGCGATGGATTAGTTAGAGGAGAAGAAACGAACAAGAACATTTATCTCAAAATCCATTTATTGGCATCGCAGTTTATAAGCGGGTTCGCTTTTCCCGGTCACAGTCTCCACTCGGAAAAGAAGGAAGGCTTTTCCGAGTAGGTTTTTCGACATACAGGACGTACTAGTGCAGATGTTGCCACAGGGCGTAGCGGTTTTCGTCTGCGTTCCTCTGTTGCTATTTCCGTGGAACAAGGAATGCTTCGGCAGCAACACATCGCACGGACAAAGAGCGATCTTCTTTTTCAAGGAGGATCCCCTATTTCAACTGCTCGTTTATCTTATAATCAAATCCCAACCATCCATTTCCGTTAAATTATTTTATATTAATCCGATTCCATAAGCCAAACGCTTTTTATCCTTCATCAAAAAGCTTACAATGTGAGGGAAAGGGGATATTATATGAATAACTTACCTGAACAAATTCATGCAATATTACAGCAAAATAAAAGAACAGACCCCACAAACTACAACTACTTAATTAAGCAAGGAGGCTATGTTGCGCCTAACTCAGCCTTGATTACTGACGCGATTACAGCACTTAGCTTAGGAAAGAACATCCTCTTAAAAGGACCTACTGGCACCGGAAAAACAAAGTTTGCAGAAACCTTATCCTTTCTGTTTCAGCAGCCGATGTTTAGCGTGAATAGCTCCATTGATTTAGATGCTGAAAGTCTGCTCGGCTTTAAAACGTTAACATATGAAAATAACAAGCAGCAAATACAATTCGTTCCAGGTCCTGTTATTAATGCGATGAACGATGGCAGCTTTTTATATATCGATGAAATAAATATGGCGAAGCCTGAAACACTGCCACTCATAAATGGCGTATTAGATTACCGCCGAACGCTAACGAATCCATTTACAAATGAAGTAATAACGGCGAAGGAAGGTTTTCGAGTCATTGCAGCAATTAATGAGGGGTATATTGGAACCGTACCTTTAAATGAAGCGTTAAAAAATCGATTTATCGTGCTTGAAATCCCTTATATTGCAGGAGACCAGCTACTAGCACTCATAAAATCTAATTCAACATTAACGGACATGCAAACAATCAAGCTTTTTGTGCAGCTGTCTGAGGACCTTGTTCGTGGTGTTAAGCAAGGTAAGCTAGCAGAGGATGCAGCGTCGATTCGTGCATTACTGGATGCTTGTGATTTAAGTAGCCTTATTCCACCGGAACGTGCAATTAAACGCGCGATTGTCGACAAGCTAGAGGATGACCGTGAAAAGCAATTTGTACAAAATCTAGCAGAAACACTTTTCTAGAAAGGAGCCTTTCTATGTATCGATTTCACAATCAAAAAGTAGATACGGGGCTTTTTCTACAATTACAGGATTTAACTACCGTCCTTTCTCGACATGCTAAACTAAGCTTTTCTTTTCAGAATGGCGCAATTATTGATCTTGTTCATCAACAGGTGAGCGCAAGTCGTTTTTGGGATCATACTGCTGAAGACGATCGACCATATGGCTATAAAACGGATATTTATTTACGAACTATAGGAACACTTTCATTTACATCTGTTCCAGCATTCAACGATTTCCGAGCACATGCAGCAGCTACCCCGCTTGAAAATTTTGCTTTACAGCTCGTAACCCTTTTTGAAGATATTCGCTTAGAAGAAATCATAAAACGCATTCGTCCTGGGACAAAGAAGGTATTTCAGATTCGAAAAAAACAGCTTCTTCATCATTTTTCACATCAACTCACCGCCAATGTTACGAGAAGCTATGAAACAGACGAATTATTTTGCTTAATCTATCTGCTCCTGCAAGCAGATCGCCCAGATCCAGATTTTCCACAGGCAAATACGAAGCAGCTTCAATATTTGAACGCGATTAAATCGCTTGTTTTTTCGGTGTTTGATGCAGAAACAACAAGCGAGATAACCAATATTACCGAAGCGATTGTACAAAAGCTAAATGCCCATTATACCGATTCAAAAAATGTCTATTTTCCTTTTCCAATTGCTAATATCGAACACTATACGCGAAATACATTATTCGATGAATTAACACGAACTGACGCCTTAAACAATGATGATTTCGAACAGGTAGATGAAGATAAAAGCGATTATTTTGATGAAGCGTTTTCTACATGGCATCGGGAGAATAAAAACAGTGCAGGCCAGCAAAACTTTCTGCAATTTGAACTAGAACAAGGAACAAAAACAAGCTTAATGGGCGGTGGCGCGCGTGAAACCGAGGATGGAGATCAAGCATTTGCAGCGATTCAAGGTGCCTCAGGAAAAGCCAAGCAACAAGACTATTCCAAGATCGAAACACTTGAGAAGAAAAAAAACACCGATGAAGGTTCGATACATGAGTCAGTCTATGGTAGTGAAAATAAACACGCTGTTATTCGTACCAAGCCTTCCATACAACCATCCTTGCAGGATAAGCAAGCATATAAAGCTTATGTCGAAGCAATCAGTATTTATAAAAAAAAGCTCGCCAAAACATTAGAAGCAACCTTGGAGCATAAGCAAACAATGCCTCGAAGTGATTTACATTATGGACGACTTGCCAAAAATCTTTTACCAATCGTTACAGACAAGCATCCGCGCATTTTTTATAAAAAAGAACAGCCTGCAAAAGAATTGGATGCAGTCTTTTCACTCCTAGTTGATTGTTCTGCGTCCATGCATACAAAAATGTCGGAAACTAAAAAAGGCATTACCCTATTTCATGAAGTGCTAAAGCACTTAAAAATAAAGCATGCAATTACTGGTTTTTGGGAAGATGCTAGTGAAGGTACAGATTCCATTCAACCGAATTATTTTCATCAAATCCATACCTTCACAGATTCGCTGTATCGTGAAAACGGTCCGAAAATTATGCAGCTAGAGCCTGAAGAAGATAATCGGGATGGCTTTAGCATTCGAGTCGCAACGAAGGAAATGGAAACAAGAACCGAAAAAAATAAGTTTATCATCGTATTCTCCGATGGCGAGCCTGCGGCAGCAAATTACCACGAAAATGGGATTGTCGATACAAATAAGGCGGTTTATGAAGCGCGTAAAAAAGGAATCGACGTCATCGGGATATTTCTAGCTGACGGTGAGATTCAAGAAAACGATGATCAGATGATGCAGAATATTTACGGTAGGGAACGACTAATGATTCCGAACATCACTGAGCTCCCGGCTTATTTCACACCCTTATTAAAAAAACTTGTTTTAAAAACGATGTGAAAAAGGACACACCCCTTTGAAGAAAATCTGTAATAGAGTAAGGGAGCATAGTCTCCCCTTATTCTATCTGCCAGCTCTTTAATAATAAGGGAATAGCAATTTCAAGCTCTTCCTCGAGTATTCCTGCAAATCCTAGCACGATCTTTGGAGCAGAATTTTCCATTTCTGATAATGAATAAGCGGACAGCGAATGAATTTTTATGTTCGCCTTTTTTGCCCGCTCCACCAATTCTTTTTCATCCATCCCATTGTGCACAGAAAGCATCATATGCAAACCAGAATGCTCGCCAATGACGTTAATTTGACTTGCGTAAGGCTTTAATAGTTTTAATGTCTTATCTAATTTGCGACGATAAATTTTTCGCATCCTATTTAAGTGACGCTCAAAATCTCCCGCCTGCATAAATCTGGCTAAAATATGCTGATCTATTCGAGATACCGAACAATGAAAGTATGAAAAAAGATCCCGATAGATAGGTAATAAGCCTTTCGGAAGCACCATATAGCTAATACGTAAGGATGGAATCAAAGATTTCGAAAAGGACCCTAAATAAATAACCTTTTCTGCTTTATCCATGCTTTTTAGGGCTGGAATCGACTTTCCACTATAGCGGAATTCACTATCATAATCATCCTCTACAATATAATGATTTTCCTTCGAGCTCGCCCAATTTAACAGCTGTACTCGCCGATTAGCAGATAGCACCGCTCCATATGGAAAGTGATGGGAAGGAGTTGTATACACGAGCTGTACATTGCTTCCCTCTAATGCGCCAACATCTAATCCTTCTCCATCAACCCGAAGCGGATATACATGGTTCGGATAATGCGCAAGAATTCGAGAAATCACATGATATCCAGGATCCTCCACACCATATACGGCACGCTCACCAAATAAGAGAACAAGCTGTTGCAGGAGAAGCTCGCTTCCTGCCCCTACAATAATTTGCTCTGGGTCACATTTGACACCGCGAGCATGATATAAATAGTGGGCAATCTCTTCACGCAGTTCTAACTCTCCCTGCCAGCTGCCCATCAAGAGCAAGCCATGATGTTCTTGAGATAAAAGCGTCTTCGCATGTTTTCTCCATTTCGTGAATGGAAAGCTTGCTGTATCAATCCAGCTTGGATGAAAGTTATAACGGATAGATTGTTTCTGGGATCGTTGCTTGTCTCGTTTAGTAGTTGGTGTTTGAATATATTCCAAATCCTCATAGGCTAAAACGAAGTAGCCTTTTCGCGCTCGTCCTTCCACAAACCCTTCTGCAATCAATTGTTCATAGGCTGTCTCTATTGTATTCTGACTCACCTTCAAAAATGCCGCAAAATTACGCTTCGATGGAAGCTTTTCCCCGTAGCCTAGTCTTCCTTCTGTAATTTCCTGTTTAATATACAAATACAATTGCTCGTATAAAGGGGTACTATTTGAACGGTCTAATTGACACGCTAAAATTTCCATCTAAACATCCTCCATTTATCTGGCATGGTCATTTTATTCAAAACTGACGCTTTTAACCATATCACTTACTTTCTATAATAAAGGAAATATGAAATAATACAATATGTTGATAGGAGACGATCAGATGTCAAATTCAAATCAATCAAAAAAACAGCTTAGCTTTAAACAAGGTGGCGTCATCATGGACGTGATCAATGCAGAACAAGCAAAAATAGCAGAAGCAGCTGGCGCTGTTGCAGTAATGGCTTTAGAAAGAGTACCATCCGATATTCGCGCAGCAGGTGGTGTTGCCCGCATGGCAGACCCACGCATTGTAGAAGAAGTAATGAACGCCGTATCTATTCCAGTTATGGCAAAGGTACGAATTGGACATATTACCGAAGCGAAAGTATTAGAAGCAATGGGGGTTGATTATATTGATGAAAGTGAAGTGCTAACCCCCGCAGACGAAGAATTCCATTTATTAAAAAACAACTATGATGTTCCTTTTGTTTGTGGTTGCCGTGATTTAGGAGAAGCAGCTCGTCGCTTAGGTGAAGGCGCTTCTATGCTGCGCACAAAAGGAGAGCCAGGAACAGGGAACATTGTCGAAGCAGTTCGTCATATGCGTAAAGTAAATGCACAGGTCCGTCGCATTTGCCAAATGCAGGATGACGAGCTTATGACCGAAGCAAAGCTGCTCGGTGCGCCATATGACGTGTTAAAGCAAATTAAAGCAGCTGGAAGATTACCAGTAGCTAATTTTGCAGCAGGCGGAGTAGCGACACCTGCAGATGCCGCGCTTATGATGGAATTAGGAGCAGATGGCGTATTTGTTGGCTCGGGTATTTTTAAATCAGAAACACCTGAAAAATTTGCAACAGCTATCGTACAGGCCACAAAGGACTATCAAAACTATGACCTGATTGGCAAGCTATCGAAAGAGCTAGGAAGCGCAATGAAAGGACTGGACATTGCAAAGCTTGCAACGGAAGAAAGAATGCAAGATCGCGGCTGGTAAAACTTTTGCTTTCACAGAGGATAGCTGCACAGACAGAAAAGGTGAGTTCCTTTTTTCAAGGAAGCTCACCTTTTCCAATCACTTGGACATTACAAAGAGTCGCTTTGTTTGGCTTCTTTGTATACGCTTTGTCCCAGCATTCTTATATTTAATCGGTCGCTTTTAGTATTTCGAGCGATCGAATATGATATCCATCTGCTTCAAGCACTTTAAACTGATAATCCTCGAAATGAATCGTATCACCAGGCTTTACTTCCGTTTTTTGAAGTAATATCCAGCCACCAATCGTATCGACATCGGTGTCATCAATCGCAAGACCAAACAAATGATTAATTTCTTCAATCAAGACCTTACCATCTACAATGGTTTTGTTCTCATCAATTTGATTAATTTCCGGAACCTCATCTACATCAAACTCGTCCCGGATTTCACCGACAATCTCTTCTAAAATATCTTCGACTGTAACAATTCCCTCTGTGCCGCCATATTCATCAATCAACACAGCCATATGGATACGTTCTTTTTGCATTTTCACTAATAAATCATGAATTGGCATGACACCAACCACTTGTAAAATTGGTCGTGTATAGGTTTCTAGTGGTTCTTCTACTGATTTTCCATTAGCATGGTGCAGCAATACTTCCTTTAAATTGACGATACCAATAATGTGATCCTTATCGTTATCCATAACTGGATATCTCGTATACGTTTCATTTGAGACCGTTTTAATAAAGGTTTGTAAAGAATCACGCTTGTCAAAAGCTATGATTTCCGTTCTTGGAACCATGATTTCCTTTGCGATTCGGTTATCAAATCGGAAAATATTCGTTACATAATTATATTCAGATTGGTTTATTTCTCCACTTTTATAGCTGTCTGAAAGAATCATGCGAAGCTCTTCCTCTGTATGTGCTACCTCATGCTCAGATGCAGGATTCATTCCGAATAAACTTGTAATCATACGTGCAGAACCGTTCAGCACCTTAATAAACGGATACATCAATTTATAAAATAGAATCATCGGCTTTGCAAACAATAGTGTAACCGCTTCTGCTTTTTGAATTGCTATTGTTTTAGGCGCAAGCTCCCCTATAACAACATGAAGAAACGTGATGAATGCAAACGCAATTATAAATGAAAGAATCGATGCCACCGTATCTGATACATGTAATTGTATAAAGAGCGGTTCAAGAATTCGCTTCACTGTTGGCTCACCTAACCAACCTAAACCTAATGCGGTGACTGTAATCCCTAGCTGACAGGCAGAAAGATATTCGTCGAGATTGTTTACGAGCTTACTTGCTGTAATTGCTCGCTTATTTCCTTCCGCAGCTAATTGATTTATTCTTGTACTTCGAACCTTTACAATCGCAAACTCAGTTGCCACAAAAAAACCAGTTAATGCAATTAATATTGCTACCATGACCAAATTAAATATTTCCAAATAAGTTCCTTTTCTGCATGCGCAAAAAAGGATACACCTCCTGTTGATGTTCAATTTTTTTCTTTGCCACTGAAATACTTGATCATGGACAACGTTTACCCTAACAATACAAGTATCGATTGGGATAGTGCGGCTGTATGCGGAAGTATATGCTTTAACACGATTTCACGTTGACTATGATCCAATTTATCTAGCTTGGATGCAATGTCTTGCACTTCAAGCTCTAAAAACTCCATCATATCTGCTAGTTGTCTAGCTTGTTGTTTTACTCTATCGCCATCAATCGCATTGGTTGATATTTTAGCGCCTATGATCTTTTTTATTTCATCTAGCGGCATGTGAAGCCTCTTATAATAGTGGATTAGCTTCAACACCCGTAGGGCATTTTCATCGTAAATCCGATAGTTTGTTTTCGTTCTTTCAGGATGAAGTAATCCTAAGTTCGTATAATAATCTATCGTTCGTTTTGATACATTTGCAGTTGCTGCTAATTCTCCAATTCTATAAAACTTCCCAATTAAATCACTCCATTAAAATATGATAATTTAAATCTACTATATCCAAACCGTACAGTCAACGTTATTGTTTTGTGTGGATGAATTATCATAAATCATGATTTTTGTGGGAAGGTTTTATAGACGTCAGTTTAGTTCCTTTAAATCAATTTTAAACAATCGTAAAAAGCATGAAATCAAATTTAATTCTGATTTCATGCTTTTTGTCACTTATTGAGCTTTGCGTCGTTTATTATTTAATCTTTTTTTACTTGTTTTAGTGCTGTTGTGAATTTTTCTCCAAATGTCTCTTCCGTATAAGAACCTTGAATCCCTCTAATTTTTACTTTATACTTTCCATTTTCCTCTTTCACCTTTGAATTTCCATCAACTTCATAATAATAATCTCCATTTTTTTCAAGAAACATTAAATACGATTCCCCAACGTATACATACTCAAGGGCTTGATCTAAAACTATCGTATCTGAAGTAGATACTGAACTTTCACTATTATATAAGGTTTTCGTTAATTTTAAGGTTGCTAATTGCGCATTCAGTTCTTGTTCCTTATCTTTCTTATCCGTCACCGATTCAACCTTTACAAAGGCAACTAAGTCCGCTCTTTCATTCATGATTTTATTAAAATCATAGACAGGCCAATCAGCATGTGCTTCAGAATTATATTGAGGTGTATTCGTTGAGCTTTCCTCCATACTCTTTATACTCATCACAGCAACCACTGTTCCAACAGTAAAAAAAGCTATTAGAGCTACGAAAATAATGGTTTTTTTCATTTTGATACCTCCTCGTATTTTGGTTAGGCTTCACTTTTCGCCTCTTAATTATTACCTTTTTTGTTACTAGCAGAAGCTTTCCGAGAGCATTTGTTAGGTAATTCCTTTAAAAGCTCTTTGTCTGCTGTATACTATTTTCAACTCAGTGATAGTTACTTGTTCTAATTAAAATTATCATAAATAAACTACATGTCTTTTATCTCATATTTTGAATATCCGTAATATCATGTGATTGTGGTTTATATATCGTGTCTCTGTTTCGTTCATAGCTCATAATTGATGCATTACCCCAACCAGATTCAAGATCATTTAGAAATTGTGCATGACCAAATTCGTGAGTAGCAGTACTTACGATAGATTGCCAGCTAGCATAACCACTATCTGAGCCATAATCTCGAGCTAATGTTCTAGTATTCACCCGAATATCAAAAGCATAGGTTTTTCCACCGCTTACTTTCGGAGCATATTGTCCATACCAATTATAACTATAAGAAGCTAACCTAGCTGTATTACCACTATAGCCATTTTGAGAAATATTTGTTCCTACTGCATTCCCCCAATTTTTCGCGGCTTCACTGAAATACCAGTCTCCACCTGTTTTAAGATTATAAGTCATCGAGTAGAGACTATACCCATATGCATAGTAATGGGCGAGAGCAGAAGTTGCCGAAACAAGAAAAATAAAAGCCGTTATGATAGTCACAGAGGTTAAATTAAAAACCAATTTCTTCAGCTTTTTCATTACAATTTTTTCCTCCCTATCAAATTATATACTATTCTGTTTATTTAAATAATTATACATGGTAAGTTAAAAATCCTCTATTTTTATATAAAATAAGTCTTTATTACCATAAATTGTTAAACAAAAGTGAATAAAGATATTTAAAACGCGATATTTGTTCCACTCCATGACTGAAGACTTTCCTCTTAGGGTGTTAATGATAACTATCTAGCATTCTACAAAAATACCTTTATTTTCTTTTATACATGTGTATACTGAAAGCGTACAGATAGTAGAAAAAAGGGGAAAACAATGGATTTCAAACAATTAAAAGAGGTTACACGTTTACTAGAGGAACAGCATATATCTTATGCTTTAGGAGGAAGCGGACTTCTCTATAGTCTCGGATTAACGAAAACTGTGAATGACTGGGATATAACAACAGATGCTTCTGAAAAAGAAATAACAACAGCCTTAAAGGAAATTCCATTTCATAAAGCCAAAGTAGGAACCTATCCTTTTGTTAGTCCTTTCCTGCTTCAAATTCCGTCCTCACCAATGCCCATTGAAATAATTGGTAGATTCTCCATCTTTACTGCAGAGGGGAAGGTTTGTCCTATTCCAACAATCCACACTTTTACTTGGCAAGGAATAAAAATCGGAAGTCCTGAAGCTTGGTATGTTGCATACACATTAATGCAGCGTGAGGAAAAAGCAAAAATACTCCTTCACTACTTGCAAGAAAAAGGAGTATCGAGCACTTCTATTGATGAATTATTAAAAACACCATTACCGGAATCCATCACTTCCACATTAAAACGATTGCTGAATTAAAGCTATTATTTTTTTATAAAATTAGATAGATACTACCGTTCTAAATCATGGAAATAGGCCGTCCGTTCTTCATCTGTAATTTTTCGAATAACACGGCAAGGGTTCCCAACTGCCACAACATTTGCAGGGATATCCTTTGTTACAACACTTCCAGATCCAATAACCGTATTGTCTCCAATCGAAACCCCTGGGTTAATAATAGCTCCTCCACCGATCCATACGTTATTTCCAATCGTAATTGGAAGTGCATGCTCCCAGCCAGCATTTCTAGGCTCATAATGTACGGGGTGTCCAGCAGTAAATACGCTCACATTCGGGGCAAGCATCACATTATTCCCGATTGTTACAGGTGCACAATCTAATATCGTGCAATTGTAATTGGCATAAAAGTTGTTACCGACAGCTATATTGTAGCCATAATCACACCGAAAAGGTGGCTCTACATATAAGTTTTCCCCCACCTTCCCAAGAAGCTTTTTCAATAAGTCATGTCGTTGCGTCACTTCAGTTGGGGGCAACGTATTGCATTGATACAAAAGCTCCTTCGCATATTGCCGTTCCTGAAATAATTCATCACCAAACGCTTGATACGGCTTTCCTTGTATCATCTTTTCTTTTTCAGTCATCGCTTGTAGCTCCTTTTACTATCGTGTTGTTTATGTAATCGCACTCATGAATATAAGCTTGAACCTGTGAATGGAGATAAGTTTTAATCTGGATAAGTTCTTCATTATTCAATTTCGTTCCGTGCTTCCTAAGCATAACCTTTTTCACCGTATTTGCCAGCGGTTGTGGCAACACGTCCATCCCCCATTTACCAGCTTCTTGCTTAGAAGCAACTACGCCTTTCTTCAAATATATGTAGACACGAAGCATGTTTAAGATGGAATAACGAGGATCTTCTATTATTTTCACTAGACAATCTTGAAAGTCAGCCATGATCGAATCGAGATAATCCTTACGAGGAATGTGCGGAAAAACAGTTTGAATTGCCTCGCCTTCTAAGCATATACCACGCTCTTTCGTAATCACGATATGGGCGGCTAAATCACGATCGGTGAGCGTAAGTTTTGATAAATAATCGGATGTGTCTAAATTCACATCATGTGTATAACTTTCTCTCCAAAATTCACTATAATGAAGGTCATACGAACACGGATGATGCCATGTTTGCAACTCTGATTTTATCAAAAAACTAATTTCTAAAGGATAGGGTTTGTTAGAGTACGACAGAAACAAAAGAATTAGCTTTTTTTTCGTCTCAAAATCCATCGCTTCTTTTGTAACGACTAATACGTCAATATCACTTTGCTCTGGATGAAAGCCCCCCATCGCCAATGAGCCGTGAAGATAAAAGCCAACAAAATTTTCCTGGACAATATGTTTTATTTCCATCCGAACATTTTCCACCCAGCTTTTTACATCCGTTGGACATGCATCCCAGCTATACACCATGCCCCAGCACCTCCAAGTCATTTTCCAAAACACGAATATAAGATTACTTCCATAGTTAGATGCCTTTAATTCCTCTATCATTTCTTAAAAACTACATCTACCTTATCACAATCTCGTTCGGCAGCTGAGGCTATAATTATAGTGCGTCCCGAATTATCGTGAGTAAGCGTTCAGCGCTTTCGCTAGGCACATTTTCCGAGAGTCTTGCAGCAGCAATAATAGGCATCCATTGAAGAATTTCCTCTCGAGCATATCCACTCTTTTTACAATAAAAAAATAAATAGCTCTCTGCAAGATCCGTGGAATATGATAGGTATAACAAATATGTACGACAAACATCTGCACGAACATCACCTGCACTGGAATCAACCCAATCAATAATGGTCACGCTACTTCCAGATTTAATCAGGTTAAATAAGTGAAAGTCTCCATGACAAAGCTTACTTTCATAATGAAGCGCATCCATTTTAGCGATAATTTGTTGCTTCTCATGTTCTTCTAATTGGGATGTGTTATTTATTTGTCGTTTTAATTTTACTGACATTGCTTCCATAGCTGGAGCATAAACTTGGTGCATCTGTTGCTGTACATCGATAGAGAGCTTTACATAGTGCTCTGCCTTCGCTTTATTTTCAACAAACAAATGACCTAATGTTTTTCCATTAACATATTCCATCAAAATTGCCGGTTTTCCATCAACCGTTGTTACATCCAATATTCGTGGAGCACAGATACCATAGTTTAAGACTTGTTTTTGTTTCGCTGCTTCATACATTGCTTCTGAAGCAGAAAAACGGGCGTTAAATAATTTATAGATAATCCCTTCATGAAGATAAATACATGCTGTATTTCCTCTTGCAATTGGTTCTCCGAAGTCCATCACATCACTCATTCCTCTACCTTTTTAGAAATGGCTAGGTGCTTTTCTAAAATAATCTTATGTAATCCCTTTTCATCAGTGCATGTATCGATAATATCAAATCCATGTTTAATATTTAATAACAACATGTTGCGCCATCGATTCATTGTTTTTGTTTGAATTACTTGATAGCCTTTTCCCCTCAAATATTGATGCTGCACATCCATCAGCTTGGAGGCAATCCCCTTTTTTCGATAGTTCGGATTTACTCCACCTAGCCAGCTGTAATATGTATCTCTATCCATTTCATAGCCGATTTTATATCCGATTATTATCTCTTTATCTTTCGCAACAACAACCGTCAAGCTAGGCTTCGATTCCAGCTTAGAAATTAATGTTCCTGCATCTCCAAAAATGGTCTGGTGAAGTTCAACAATCCCTGCTAGAACGACCTGTTGTGGCATGCCATTTATTATCTGATACATGATAGTCATCTATCGTATTCCTTTCTAGTTATTGTTAAACCGTTCTTCATCATCTATCCCGTTTATTTTAACATAATTTTCTAACATCTTTTCAAAACAAAAGAAACAAGCTAAATCTATCCAACTGATTTAGCCTTTCCTTTGCACCGCTTATTTTGGGGTAGCATCAACTACTCCGATCTTCATTTCTTTTCCATCTACATAAAAGCTCTCCATTTCTTCCAATCCATCATAATAAATTGTGTTTAACAGAAGGTTTTTATGGATCATCTCCATGTATTTTTGCAGCACTTGAATAACAGGTGTATCTGTATTGATATAAAGATCAATTCTTAATTCAACTGGTAGTTCTAGTTCTTTCCGATACGTTTGCACTACCCGAATAAATTCTCTTACAAAACCTTCTTCTTTTAAATCATCCGTTAATTTCGTATCTAATAAAATTTCATAGTGATTCCCTTCGACTAACACAAATTCTTCTCTTCCCTTTTTATGGACATGCACATCTTCTCGAGTAATGAGAAGAGGCTCCCCAGCATTATTCATTATTTTTATACTTTCGTTCTTCAGAAACAATGCTTTGTCGACATCTGATAGACTTGCTAATCTTTGCTTTATTTTCCCAATCGATTTTCCTAGCTTAGGTCCTGCTACTGCAAAGTTTAAAGTAAGGTCCACTTCGATCAACTCTTGAACATCTATTTGAAATACAACCTCTTTTACATTTAACTCCTCTTTGATAATTGCTAAATACGATGATAACTGAGCAACTTCTCTATTTTCTTTTGGAACTACTATCAATTGACTTAGCGGCTGCTTTGTCTTTATACCAGCATTGTTACGAGCAGCTCTTGTTAATTCAATAATCTGAAGCACCGCCTCCATATCCTTTTCGAGCTGTTGATCGATTAAAGATTCTTCAGCTTTTGGATAATCTGAAAGATGAACACTTTCCTCTGTTAAATTCGAATAAACATGCTCTGAAACAAAGGGCGTATATGGTGCAAATAGTTGCGATAGCTTTGTTAGAATTTCATAGAGTGTACTAAATGCAGCTCGTTTATTTTCTGACATACCACTACTCCAAAATCGTTGTCGTGAACGACGAATATACCAATTACTTAACTCTTCTAATAAAAGAGCAATGGCCCTTGCTCCTCTTGTAATATCATAAGAATCTAGGCTTTCTACAACTTCTTTTGTAACTGTATTTAACCTTGACAATATCCATTTATCCAATGTTGTACGTTTTCCTCCGAAATCGGTATGCGGATTAAACTGATCGATTTCTGCATACATCGAATAAAAAGAATACACATTTAAAAACGTGTCAATCACTTTTGACTTTGCTTGACTCACAGTTTTTTTAGAAAAACGCTTATTATTCCATGGAGAGCTATCTGCCAATAATGCCCATCTTAATGCATCTGCACCAAACTCCTGCATTAATTCCATTGGATTCAGTGCATTCCCTTTACTTTTAGACATCTTTTGCCCATTTTCATCTAATATATGGCCTAGTGACAATACCCGCTTATATGGAGCTTCACCAGTAAACAAAGTGGAAACTGCCAACAAACTATAAAACCATCCTCTTGTTTGATCAACCCCTTCGATCACCACGTCAGCTGGGAATTGTTTATCAAATACATCCTTATTTTCAAACGGATAGTGATACTGTGCAAAAGGCATTGAACCACTATCAAACCAAACGTCAATGACCTCATTTGTTCGTGCCATCTTTCCACCACACGTACATGCAAAGTGTACTTGATCTACATAAGGCTTATGAAGTTCAAAGTCCTTTGGCAGCTCCTCCATTGCCAATTCACGCATTTGCTGAAGCGAACGAGGAGACTTTTCATTGCCACAATCCTTACATACCCAAACGTTTAAAGGAGTCCCCCAGTACCTATTCCTTCCAATATTCCAATCGACCATCTGATCAAGGAACTTTCCAAACCTTCCATCTCGCATATGACCTGGGTACCATTGCACATTTTGATTATTCGATTTCATTGTTTCTTTTACCGCTGTAGTCTTTATAAACCATCCTTCCATAGCATAGTAAAGCAAGGGACTATCACAACGCCAGCAATGTGGATAGCTATGTTCATATTTTTGCTTGTCATATAATCGATTTAAATTGGAAAGCATTTTTATTATTTCTACATCACATGCTTTTACAAATTTACCTGCAAGCGGAGTAACCATCTCTTGATAGCGTCCTTTTCCATCCACTACATTAATATAATCCAACTCATTCTCCTGAACCGCTTTATAATCATCCTCTCCATGCGCAGGAGCGATATGAACGATTCCAGTACCGCTTGCACTAGTAACAAAATCTGCACAAATGACGTGGTGTCCATTTTTAATAGAAGCGAAATGAAAAGGTGCTTCATAGGAAAGTCCTTCTAACTCACTCCCCTTTTTCGTTTCCAGAATTTCAAAATCTCCTTTCACTGTTTTAGAAACTAAAGCTTCCGCTAAAATATATATTTCTTCACCTTGTTTTACCCGAACATAATCCATTGCTTTGTGGACGGCAAGCGCCACATTTCCAGGCAAAGTCCATGGGGTCGTTGTCCATCCTAATAGAAATTCATTTTCAGTGCCTGATACCCGAAATTTTGCTGTCACAGATAAATCGGTAATATCCTTATATCCTTGGGCGACTTCATGTGAGCTTAGCGATGTTTCACACTGTGGACAGTACGGCACAACACGATGTCCTTTATATAGATAGCCTTTATCATGAACAGCAGACAAAATATTCCAAACGGATTCAATATACGCATTATTTAAGGTAATATATGGATTATCCATATCCACCCAATACCCCAGTGCATGCGTAAACTCCTTCCACTCTTGTTCATAGGAAAACACACTTTCCTTACATTTCTGAATGAACGTTTCAACCCCATATGCTTCGATCTCATCTTTTCCACGTATATTTAATTGTTTTTCAACTTCTAATTCAACTGGTAACCCATGTGTATCCCACCCTGCTTTCCGAAGAACTTGAAAACCAGACATCGTTTTATATCTTGCAACAAAATCTTTTATTGTTCTCCCTAACGCATGACCTGCATGCGGTAAACCGTTTGCTGTAGGTGGGCCTTCATAAAACACAAATGGTTCTTTTCCTTCTCGATTATGTATAGATCGTTGAAATGTTTTGTCCTTTTCCCATTGCTTACGAACATTCACTTCCAAGTTAGCCGCTTTTCTCAACCTATTCACCTCTTTTTTAAAATAAAAAAACTCGAACCTACATACGCAGGATCGAGATTACCATCAATCAATTCGACAAAAATAAAAAACCATTGTAGCGGTTTATAAATTTATCATTACACTACGTACTATCATACGCGTTCTGGGTATCGGTAGAATGCCGTCAAGATTTACACATGGTTCAATCTTGCTTCTCGGAGAGGATTTTCATTATGATCTTATCGTTGACTCTCAGCAATTCATCAACTCTCTGTAGATAAGTATTTCATAACTACTCTTTCTCGTCATAGAATTCATTATTAAATTATTAATCATTGTAACAAAGAAATACGAGTAAGTCAATTTAAAATTTGGAAAAGACTAGCAATTGGAAGATTCTCCCTCCGCCTTGTTATTATACTCCATCAACCAACAATCACGATATTCTCCTTCATGCCATTCGTGTCTTGGAAGCAGCTTTACCTTTTGAAAGCCACATTTTTTATAGCAGTGAATCGCACGTTCGTTCCAAGCTTGAGGATCCAACACTATTTTGTTCGCTTCATTTTGATTTACTAAATAATTAACCAATGCTTGAACAAGCAATGTTCCAATTCCTTTATTCCAATAAGTTGATTCCCCTATAAATTGATCCATACCATATATAATATCTGGGTTATTCTCGTAACCATATACTTTTCTTGTATGATTATCTATCGGATAAAATTGACAATAACCGATTTCCTCTACTCCATATTCCACAATACATCTTGAAATTATGCCTTTCTGATTGAAGAACTTCCTATTTACCCTCTCTAAGTTAAAAGGATTGTCTCTTCCTTCATAATATTTTAGAACGAGTGGATTAGAAAGCCATTTTACTAATAACTGATTATCTTTCTTTTCTAGACTTCGAACTACTAAACGATCCTTTTCAAAGAACATACCTTTTACCCCTCTTCTCAGCTATAGATCTTTATCCAATATTAAATAGCTCAAATGTGAATTTTGTAAGCCAAGCAATATATTTAGCTCCTGGAATGAAAAGCACTTGTGCAAGGATGGTTCCAAATAAGCGCGAAACAATCATCATTAATGATAATGATTTCAACTGAAGGTAACTTCCCTTTTGATTAATAACTTCATCAGCAATGACAGAAACCTTAGGGTCAATAAAAACAATCAATAAAATCGTAGCTATGCCATTTATTAACCCAGATGCCATAATGGCCGTCGAAGCTCTTTCTGGTGCTAATAAAGAAGCATACAACGCAGCTAACACGCCAATCGTATAAATTGCCGTAATGACCATGTTCAATAGGAATAATTTTATCGGTATTTCCTTCCATCTAACATCCTTTAAGTAGGAGAGCTTTGGTAAATGAATATGTTTATTCCCACGCCGTATGTATTCAAGGGTAAATCCTTTTTTAATTAAAGAAGGAATCGATCCCTTTTCGTGCGTTAAATGAATGATTGCTCGTGAAAAAATTGCAATAAACGTAGGAAGTAAAAGAATCCCTAAGAGCGTCCCTATCGTGGAGGCACCAATAATGATTCTGTATTGCGTTTCCACTACTTGCAAGGCATTTTCGACCGGGGCCGTATCAATAAGACTTCCTGTAGCAGGCTGCTGCAGCATATTTGCCGTTCGCGACACAATGACCATAATGTTAAACAAGGAAAGAGCAGAAGCTAATAGTCTTACCCGTGCACCAGATAGTCGAACTGCATATGCCAACGTTTCCACGCAATGAATGATTAATACAAAAAGCGAAACAAATATAACGACGATTGTGACCATTTGAATAAGCCTACCTTCTCTATTTTGCTCATAGATATGAATGTACTGACGTTCACCTTTCCTTCCATACGTTGAAAATATCTATAATTCTAATTTGGTGAATCTACGTCTTATAAGTTTGTCTACCACTGAACTCGAACGCTTTGCTGAACAGAAATCCGCTAATTATTTTCTAACGCTTTTCTCAGTAGTTCAATCGCTTCCTTTACTTCTTGAATCTCTTCTTTACCTCTCTTTTGATTTCGAGCATGCAGTAACACTGGTCTAACAGATTCCACAGACCGCCCAAATTCATACATCCAATCATACCTAGGAACCATCCATGTATGAAAATGATGGGTTGTATCTTCGTTATAAAAATAATAGACATGCTCAATTCCTAAAATTTCTCTTTGAGCCTTTCTTATCTTTGCCAGCAGATTGATATAATCATATCTTTCATTTTCTGTTAATTCATCGAAGCATGTAATATGGCGCTTTGCCGCCAATATAATTAGTCCTTTAATAGGATACGCAACATCTTGGTGCGCATGAAAATACTTTGTTTCAATAACTGTTCCACCTTCGGGCTCAACCCATCCATTTACTAATGCACAACTCAAACATTCAACCTCTACTACCTTACCAGTGGATAAAGTAATTGTTCTCATGGGCAGGCTCCTTTCGCTAATCGAAATCATCTCTATTAGTTTGTTGTAGATTTATCTTATCATAAATTTCTTAATTATTTGGTAAATTATCCCTTACTACAATTGAAGCCTTTTCACATACATAAAAAGAGACTAAACCCTAACAGCTAGTCTCCAATCGATTCTTCTATTAAACACCGATACTATTCCAAGTTCCAGTAAGCTTCATCTATCAAAGATATCCCTAAGTTCACAACCCCTCGCCTTACAAATATCCTCTGCGAATTATTTATATAAGCCTATGAATCTAGGTTGATTACTCCACAGTATACGAGATCCTTATACTGATTTTCTTTCCGCACATGGTCAACGAGTATGCCTTCTTTTTTCATGCCTAGTTTTTCTAAAACCTTGCCCGAGGCTGGATTCGAATCAAAATAACGGGCGAATACTTTATGATAATTCTTTTCCATAAAGGCAAAGTCTAACATTGCTTGCGCTGCCTCCGTTGCATAACCATTTCCCCAAAATGGTTCACCTACCCAATATGCTATTTCACCGTTATGAAACTTTTTATTGTTAGAAAGTGCAACCGTACCAAGCAAATCTCCACTGCCTTTTTTCGTTATCGCAAATTCATAGGACTTATCTGCATTAAAATTTTCAAGATGATGTGTTATCCATGATAATGCGTCCTGTAAAGAATACGGGTACGGTAAATGTAATGTGTTTTTATAAATATTGTAGTTATTGCAAAGCTCCGTTACAGCTGGGGCATCCTTTTCTTGAAACAATCGAAGTACTAGCCTATCCGTGGTAATTGTTTTATTTTGACTATCGTAGATCATGATAAAATTCTCCTCCTTCAGCATGGCGCAAATGATATTGTTTCACCTGGGAGACCTTTTTCAGTATTATGTGAGATGAATTCTATTTAATCCACATTATTATTTGGTTTCCAGTTTTTTGTAGTTTCTGAATATAAACATTATGCGTGGGCAAATTGCCGAGAACTTCCCACCACATGGCTTTCACAAACTCCTTCTATAATTAGTTAGACTTCTAAGCAATCCCATTAAAAGTGGAGCGCCTTTTCAAAACAAATACATTCATGCACTCGGTTAAATCTGTTTCTAATTTTTTCTTTTTCTTCCCCTACATAATGCGCGAAGGCAGAAACTGGATATAGATTCGATACTTCTGGTTTTAGCGCACCATTAAACTCTTCATCACCATCAATAAATACATGCAAATAAGATGCTACCTTTGAAAAGCTGTTCTGTATATACCAATCGTTTACCCATTGATCATCTCGAGTCCAAGCTTCTAGTCGGTTCAGCCCTTTTTCTTTTGCGATTTTTTCGCCTTCATTTAATAATTGCGTCCCAACGCCTCTTCTACGATAGTCAGGATGAACTGCAATATGCCAAATCATACCGCCTAAGCCACTTCCTCTTGAACAGACAGTCCTTTCCTCTACTTCATACTCGACATCTATTAATCCAACCACTTGATTATCTTCGATTGCGACAAGTTCAATTGCTGGATTCTCATATTTCTCCTTCTCTTTTAGAACATTGTCAAAATAAGCAGTATCTAAAAATGACAATACTCTGCAGCGGAGCCAACTCGTTTCATCTTCCCTATGATAAGCTCGAATTTCCATAATTCCCTCCCCATATTCGTTGAATATCTATGCATTTCTTTTCGTTAAATGATAGTTTATAGATATCTGGCATTTCGAGTTCTTTCCAAAAATCAAAGCCATATTGATTATCGAAATAATTCATTATTAACACCATTATATTCCCATGCGTTCCGATTACTATATTTTTACCTAAATGCCTCTCTAATACGTTGAAAGTCGCGTTAACTCCTCTTTGTTGTGCAACCCTGTTTGATTCTCCACCCTCCCATGAAAAATCATCATCTTGCCAAACCTTTGTGATGGCTACTTCAAAATCTTCTACAGGCTCTTCCGCCAAGATACGTTCTTTAAAACCATCTAATTCGTTTATCTCTTTGTTTATGTATGCGGCAATTCCCTCAACTGTTTGGATTGCACGTTTATATGGACTTGAATATACAAAATCGATCGCTTCTCTTTTTAGCAAATCGGTTACAGTTTTTGCGTCAGAAAACCCACGTTCAGACAACGGTCTCCCTAACTCGTCTGGCGTATATGTAGAATGCGCATGCCTAACGAAATACAAGTTTGTCTGCAAACGAATCACCCCTTCCACAAACGTGTATATTGTGCATCATTCTTTGTGATTCGCAATAAATACACATCAGGGTTCGTTAACTTTTTCCACCGTTCAAATCCAAATTCCTTATCATAGTAGTTTAATAATAGAGAAATAATGCCGCCATGTGCTACCATCACTGTATTTCCAGCATCACTTTCCTCAATTTCTGTAACAACGTCTACAATTCGGTTCATCGCTTCCCTACTGGATTCTCCACCCTCATACATTAAATTCATATCGTTGAATGTTGCTTCTAATTTCTCCATCCAATCTGAATAAAAGCTAGAGCTAAGAATACGTTCACTTAATCGGTTATCTATTTCAATTTCAATATTTGCGTCCTCCGCAAATGGCTTTATCGTTTGAATAGCTCGTACGAAAGGGCTGGAAATAATTCGATCGACCTTTCTATTTGATAAAAACTTAGATAGTGCATTTGCTTGAGTAAAGCCTTTTTCCGTTAATGGAGAATCAGAAGACTGTCCCCCTGCTTCGCAATGCCTTATAATATAAATATTTTTATTCATACTTCCTCCTAAGCAAAGGTAATTTGGGTGGAGTCTTTTAAACAAAATCAAAATCGCTTCTTGATGATACATCTTTCTAGTATTGGTTAAAAAGATTCTTTTCCACGATAACCGCCTCATTGGAATTTCTTATCACGATATCAAAATACTGATGATACGGATGCATAAACAATTCGTATTGAATTCTACGTTCCTTGTGTGAATCCCTTAAATAATTGATGTCTGCTCCCCTCTCAGAGACATCCCGATCACTTCTTCGCATGAACTCTGTTTCTCCATCCGTATAGAAGTAAATCGTCAAATCGAACAGATCTGGATTACAAAATGCCACACTCATTCCTTCAACAATAGTTACGTTATTATGTGAAGCGAGTAATGTACTTTCCATATAATGTGTTTCAATCGTATAAAGATCTAACCCCTCCCTAATCATATTAATGTCTCTTTCTAAGGCCAAGAGATTATGAGCCGCAGGGTGGCATGCTGTCATTCTATAATGATGTTTTCTTTGTTTGAATTCATAATCTATTGCAGCGTATTTCCTTAGATTCGATCCAATAATATAGGGATCCGTGTTCATATAATTTATATCGTTCTGTTTTAATAGCTTCATAAGCTTGTTAGAAAAGGTGGTCTTTCCAGAAGCACCATGACCTGAAATTCCAATGATAATTCTATTCTCTTTTTCATTTATCAAATTAGCTATCCGTTGCAATATCTCGTCCATGAGTTTCCCCCTTTACACCATCCAAGTAAAATTCTAAACATATTCTCATCTATCTATAATCATTCATTTTCTTTTTTACTTGAAATAGCTAAGGCAGTAACTCCAAATAACAAACCTAATCCAGCTCCTAAACTAATGAAGTAAACTAGAAAATCTGGCTTGAAAAACATCGATAAAATTATCCCAATATTACATCCAAAGAGCATCCCCATTGGAATGAATATACTTTTAAAATTTCCTTTTGAATTTTTCATCCTTGTTTTTCCTTTCTAATTTTTTCTGACTACTTCTCTCTTTAAATCATTATCATATATAGCCTTTATTTTTATGTGTTTTTATAACTATTTCGTCTTTTTATTATAGCATTTAGCAAAGCCTTATAGGATATAGAAGACAAACCATTATAAAATTCCCTGGAATGTTGATTTTTCTAACATCTAGTGCCATAATAATAAAAATGAATAACAACGAACACAGTGATGACGGGAAAAGTAAATCGGCTTATTCTTTTACAGAGAGCTTCGGTAGCTGAAAGGAAGCATGGAAGAGTTGATTGAAGATGGTCCCTGAGCTGCATGGCTGAGCTTTTTGAAAGTAAGGGCATGACGAGATTTGGCACTCGTTACAAATGTCAGAGTATAAGAACAGGTCTGTTCCGTACTTGCTGAGACCAATCATGTGAGTGGTTGGTGAACAAAGGTGGTAACACGAGAATAATCTCGTCCTTGGACATTTTTTTGTCTAGGACGGGTTTTTTTATTGCAATTATTTCAAAGGAGGAATCATGATGAATATATTTATTGGCGGTGCTTGGCCATATGCGAATGGCTCCTTGCACTTAGGCCATCTCTCAAGCTTGCTGTCTGGTGATATTTTGGCACGATATTACCGAGCAAAAGGACATCAGGTGCTGTATGTGTCAGGCAGTGACTGTAATGGGACACCTATTTCCATTCGAGCGCGCCAAGAAAACGTATCCGTACAAGAAATCGCTGATCGCTATCATAAGGAATTTACAAAATGCTTTGAGCAACTTGGTTTTACGTATGATTGCTATACCCGGACAGACGCCCTACATCACCAGCAGGTCGTCCAGCTGCTTTTTCTAAAATTACTCCAGAACCAAAGCATCTATAAAAAGGAAACCGAGCAAGCCTACTGCAATACGTGTCAGCAATTTCTTCCTGATCGTTACGTGGAAGGGCGATGTCCTAATTGTGGAAAAGAAGCAAGAGGAGATCAATGTGACTTTTGTTCCAGCATCCTCAATCCGTTAGAGCTTGTGGATAGCAAGTGCAAGATTTGTGGTGACACGCCTGTAAGCAAGTATACTGAACACTTCTATTTCAGGCTCTGTGCATTTCAAGATGAACTCGAAGCGTATGTAAAGCAAGCAAAAAGAAAGCAATTGTGGAGGGAAAATGCAGTTCAACTGACTGAAAGATACCTAAAGGAGGGACTCCATGACCGTGCCATTTCACGAGATCTACCAATTGGTGTTCCTGTACCAGTTAAGGGATACGAAGACAAGAAGGTCTATGTCTGGATAGAAGCTGTGTCCGGCTATTACTCAGCTAGCAAGCTGTGGGCACAAAGTACAGAGCAGGATGATACAGCATTTTGGAATTCCGATACAAAATCCTATTATATTCATGGCAAGGACAATATCCCTTTTCATTCCATTATTTGGCCAGCCATATTAAAAGGAGCAGCGATCAATAGTTTGCCTACACATATCGTCTCCAATGAATATTTAACAATTGAGAGAAAAAAACTTTCTACCAGTAGAAATTGGGCAGTTTGGGTTCCTAATATGTTGGAAAAATACGATCCTGACTCCATCCGGTACTTCCTAACAATCAATGCCCCAGAAACAAGGGATTCCGATTTTTCATGGAGGGAATTTATTTACAGCCATAACAGCGAATTATTAGGAGCATACGGGAACTTTGTAAATCGCACACTAAAGTTTATTCAAAAGTCATTTAACGGAGAGATTCCAAATGGAAACATTGATCACCGAATTCAATCTGATACAAGTGTACTTTATGAGAATGCAGGAAGATTAATCGAAGAAACCCATTTTAAACAGAGCTTAGAACTTATATTTCAATACATCCGAAATGCGAATAAATATTTTGATGAAAAACAACCTTGGATACAAATTAAAGAAAAACCCGATGACTGTAACGACACACTGATAACATGTGTCTACCTGATAGCGAACATGGCACAGCTTCTTCACCCTTTTTTGCCATTCTCAAGCGAGAAAATTATGAAGATACTCGACATGACGCACCCGAAATGGGAGCCAGTAATCTCTCCTATTCAAAAAATCAAAGCTGTCACACCATTATTTGCACGGATTGATGTTGAACAAATTGACAAAGAAATAGAAGCATTGCACAAACAGTCAGAAAAATGATTTGGAAGAAGATTGGGGCATATTGATAATGCGGAAGTTCGTGGTTTCAGAACGGCAAAGAAAATCATAGATATGCTGCATGGAGTCCGAGAATCTTATAATGATTCTCGGTTCCTCTTCATCATATTTTATAATGGGAAATATCTTAATCCCACTCCCCCTTCAAAACTAACACCCGAACCTTTTTAAAATAATCTTCAAGTTCTCTTAATATAGCATCCTCTAGGCTATTATCCTCTCTTTCCACTCCACCCTTCGGAAAATCCCATTCACCTTTGATATCTTCATTCCCACTTGATAGAGAACTTATTTTAACTTTATGTACCAATAGAAAATCAGTTCCCTGAAATATAATTGCCCCTACTGCATTTCGTATCATAGATTGGTCCCCCATTTCGATTGGTAAAGACGACAAAAAACATTACCACAATTGTATTGGAAGTGCTAAACATCCGTACTTACTGGGAAATCCTGCGTTTTATTCTCAGATCGTTTTATGTATTGTGCAATCTTATTGCTAACGATAATAAACCCTAAAAACAGCAAGCCATTAAATATCCAACTACAAATATTCATGTAGATAATTACTTTACCGTAGCCTTCTGCACCAAAAGATTGCACCAAAAATGCCTTTAATGAATTAGTAGCTACGTATCGTAAAGTAAACAACAGATTAATCAATTGGAACCAAATAAATAAACCTTTCGCCTTATATAGCGCTCGACTGTTTTTACGTGGATGACCTTGCAAATATGCCAAATCAACAGCAAAATATAGTGCCAAAGGTTTTTTTATCACTGTGGATAGAAGAAAAACTATTCCCTCTGCGAAACCTAAGTAGACCTGATTCCAAAGCATATTAATTGCGGATGTAGATAATAAATTGATGATGGTACTTAATAACAGTGAAGTAATAATAGTAAGTCCGAGGATGTTGAGCTGTTTTTCTTTAATAAATCGATAAACAGTGTATACGAATCCGGGAACAGTTGATAAAAGAATAGCTATGTAGTCGTCACCTAGTGGCTCTCTCCCATAATTCCAAATTAAAAAGGGTATAGCTCCATAACAAATTAAATCTAAAATCATAAGTCTTTTATTCATGCCACCAACTCCCCCACCACAAAATGATAATTTAGCGGAACTTTCTTGATTAGCTTAAGAGTTTATTGTAACAAATATTTTATGAATTTTCAGAATTGATTAACCGAAATTAGTCCCCTTATTGTAACATCGGGATAGGATTATTTAGTTGAATGGGGTTGTTAAGGTATTTCACTTTTTATATGAACGTTCATATATGCATCGCGATAATCTACAAAAAAACTACAACTAATTTAACTTACGTAGTACTTCTTTTCATTTGTATAACTCAGGGACCAATTATTATTTTACATCACCAAGCATATAATACCTCCTAAATTATTCATAGTAATCTTAACATAGTTACTATTTAACTAAAGTGGTACTAACACTTTTCTCGTAAATAATGGTAGTCTCTGTGAAAAAAGTCTTTGGAAACTATATGAACCGCCATGATTTAATTAATCATATAAAATAAAAAGGGCTATCGAGGATGACAATATTATCGCCCTCAATAGACCTGTTATAAACTTATTTTATTCCTTACTTACTACTTTCCGTAGTCGATATTTCTAAGAATTCACTCCCCTACCATACCGTCGCCATCTCGATCGTCCATATATTGATATAACCAATGATCACTCGTTATTGGCATACTAAAACCTGCTTCTTTTGCTTCTTTAATCGTCACCTGTCCATTACCGTTTGTATCAACACTAGATATATCACCACTTGTGTTTGAACTCGTTGAACTGGAAGGCTTATTATCTGTTAAACCAAGCGATTCGTTTATTTCATCAGGATTCACATTGTCAAATGTATCAACAATCTCGTTACCCATTAACGTATAAGTATATTGATAACTTGAAGGAATCTGTGTTTCCGTATTCGGGTATGTAATAATCGCTTCAAAATTAGTTGCTCCACCTGCATCACGGATGCTTTTTTCCATGTACGCTTGATCCCCGTGTCGGTTGAGTGTGCTTTCTTGAGGCGTGATATTATAAGCGTTCGACACCCCACCAAGAGAATCAGCAATGATATGCCCCTCATCTAAAATGTCACTTTCAACACCAGGAACCTTTGCCTCATCAGAATAGTATCTACCAGACGATAATACCGGTTCGTTACTGTCATCTTGTAGAATAATTTCTTCAGCAACGACTCGCACCAGTTGCCCGTATTCGTTAGTGAATGCCCAATACTCACGATCCCCAAAGCCAATGTCAACGACGACTTTTGATTCACGATAACCAGATAAATCACCACCGTCAACTTCAATAAGTTCATATCCTGCGAACAGTTCCTCTTTTGATGGCGTTACTGTTTCCTCTACTTCGGTATCCTTAGTTAGATTATCTGTAGTTTCTTCATTTACAATAGATCCATCTTTTACATTAGTACAACCAACCATAATAATGATTGTTAGAAGTAAAATAAAATAGTTCATTTTCTTTTTCATCTGTATTCTCCCCTGTTGCAGTTTCATGCTGTTCATTCTAAAAAACGCCAACTATAACTAAATCTAAGTTTTATCTTACCATAAAAGACTAATATCTTATTAAATTATCATGTCCCGTTACCATAACAACTTCACAGTTAATATTAGCTAAGTATTCAAAACAAATACAATTAAAAGGAAATTGTGGGAACGCTGAACTGACAATGGCTTGAGCATGAATAGACCTGAATTCGCACATGTATTTTTTATCAAGCTCTCATAACCAACCTAACAAAAAAGGTTCCAACCATCATCATAAAAGATAGTTGAAATCCTTTTTTACTAAATTATTTAATACTATTAATAACAATCAACTAATTTAATATCATTGTATTATTTGTATGTTACTAATCTCCTACAATCATTATGTTACACTTTCTATCACGCACTCTGTTTTGATCCCAATCGATAAAGTAAATATACCCAACTGAACCTATTAATAGTTCTTGATCTTTTAAGACAAAGGATTCACTTGCACCAAACAGTGTCGCACGCATATGGGCATCCGCATTCAGAATTGTTGCTTCATCTGTTGGATAATCTGGATCGTTCAATGAATGAAGAAATGCTACATGCTCTTTACCTGGATATAGGTAGTCTGATTCAGTTAATTGTCGTGGAATGAGTTTATTTAAAATTCTATTCAAATCAACTTGGATATACTCATCTCCATTAAAATCTGTATCATGGACATATTCTTCAAATACGACAGAACACGTTGTATGTGGGGAAGACACAACACATATACCATTCTTTATGTTACTTTTCTCAACGATTTCTTTAACTTGCTCTGTAATATTATGATAGGTAACACGCGTACCATTTGATGTAAGAATGAGTTGATCATAATAAGTGGACATATTATACCTACTTCCTTTAATTATTGTGTGCTTCTTTTACTGCTTTCAACATATTTTCTATCATGTTAATTGGATCATCCGCTAAAACAATGCCGCTAGTGCAACCTGTACCATCTGCACCTGCAGCGATGGTGCGATAAACGTCTTCAGGTGTTGAAATTCCAGCCGCTTGCATCACTAAAACATCTGTTGAAATGGCTCGTATTTCTTGATTTGTTTTCTGAATATAATGATCATCACTTGTTTGTCCGGTTCCAATTAATTCTGTTGGTTCGCATAAGATAATATCAGGATTTAACATAGCCACAGCTTTTGCCTCTTTAACAGAATCCGCACAAACTATAGATGTTATTCCCTTTTCCTTTGCTTTTTCAACTGATTGAACTAACTCATTTAAAGTGACCGAATGCTCTGCATGGTTAATCATTGTTGCTGTGACACCAGCTTCTTTTAGTGCGTCTGCTGTCACAAAACCCATCCCACGCCCTAAGTCAATACCATCCATATGTTGTGCAGTTATAATCAAGTTCTCTGTTTGATCAGCCAATAGTCTTAAATCTACATATTGCGCAGTGAAATATACATCGAAATCGACTTGACCTGCTAGCCTATCTGCCGCAATTGCTAACTTTAAGATCTCTTTACCTGTTAAATAGGATTTAGGGTTAATCATAAAAAACGGTTTACTTTTTGTTGAATGCTTCATTCGTATCATCCTTTCCATTGAACTGGCTGTGTTTCAAACACCTTATAGTAGTGCACTAACACTTGTTTAAGACCTTCTTCAAGCTGGTTTATCAATTCAAAATAATCTTGAGACGGTTCTTTCGCTTTCTTATGTGCTGATACAATAAAATCAGTAAAAATATTAATCTTACTCATACCCTCTGTTGCACAACGGTTCAATTTTTGATCACCTGATGAACTGCCACCGTGTAAAACTAGTGGGACAGTGACATGACTTGAAATCTCATGCAGCCTATCAAAATTAATACTTGGTTCGCCTGTATATTTACCGTGGGCGGTTCCAATCGAGATGGCTAGAGAGTCGACATTTGTTTCTTTCACAAAATTAATAGCATCTTCTAATGTCGTGTCATATGAACGGTCATTACTCTCTCCTTCATACGAAATCTCATTCGATCCGACGTGCCCGATTTCTCCCTCAACCACAACGCCCTTTGTATGAGCATAATCAACCACTTCTTTAGTATTTTGCACATTCAGCTTAAATGGTAATGAAGAGCCATCGAACATAACCGAGCTAAAGCCTAAATCAATTCCTCGTTTTATAAACTGAAAGTCACTACCATGATCCAGATGTAGAACGACTGGTACATTTACTTTTTCTGCGTAGTATTTTCCTATCCATGCAGCCTCTTCGATACTTAAATAAGCTTCATGTGATTGGGCATATGCTAGAATAAGTGGTAATCCACACGATTCAGCTGTTTCTGTATAAACTTTAGCTGTTAATGCATCAACAAAATTTGCTGCTGGAATGGCAAAACTGTTTTTTCGAGCGATTTGAAATAAATCTCTTGAACTCACTAACATATCCATTTCCCTCCGACTATAAAATAGAATCGAAATAAAGTAATTGAGGCTTTATTTCGATCCTATCTTTATTAACTTAACTGACGCTCTAATTCTTCATAAACTTGATCGGCACCTATACCAGTTAATAATGGCACACCGTTAATCACTTTATCTTTAATTTTATCTGGCACTACCGTTGTTGTAATAATCGCATGATAATCATCAATTTTATTCATTTCATCTGCTACTTTTGATTGGTAAAGGGTCACGCTCTTATCTAGACCTTTTTCTTGCAACCATTCTTTAATTTTACCTGTGACCACTGTGGATGTTGCAACACCCGTACCACACATAATCAGTAACTTTTTCATAATTAATCGTCTCCTTCCATATTTGAGCGTCTTGGTTTAACTTTATTCACGTAATACAAGCCAGCTATCGTCACAATACCGATAATCCCGATACCAACCCAACTTAAATAGTCAGACGCAAGGATATACATTAGTGTTGTCCATAGCCCACCTTCAGCCATAGCTGTGATACTCGTATTACCAGCCATATCAAAATTAGCTGCGATGGCTGACTTAGTAACTAATGGTGCTACCCATGATGTAACGTACAGAATCGTTGCCATATAAATGGCGCCACCAACCACCGTTCGAATAATGTTTCCGCCAAACACTGCAGCCATCAAAGCAACGACAAACGGAATGGTTGCTAAATCACCGAATGGAAGCGTGCTATTACCCGGAAGTAAAATTGCTAAGGCAATAGTAATTGGCACAAGTAATAATGATGACGATAAAACAGCCGGATGTCCGACAGATAAAGCAGAGTCCATACCTATATAAAGCTCTCTACCTGGGAATCTTTTTCTAACAAACTCTGTTGCAGACTCAGAAATAGGTGTAAGCCCTTCCATTAGTAACGATACCATTCTAGGCATTAAGATCATAACAGCTGCCGTTGACACTCCTAGTTCACCTACACCGCCTACATCATAACCAGCCAAGACACCAATTACTAGACCGATAAGGAGCCCCATAACAGTGGTATCTCCAAAAATGCCGAATTTCTTTTGAATCGTTTCTGGATCCGCTTCTAATTTATTAAATCCAGGAATACGATCAAAAATCCAATTCATAGGTACAGCAAAGATAAATCCAGGTGCTGATGTACCATGTGGGAATGTAATATTAGGGAAGCCATAGAACTTGTTAATAATCGGCCCAATAATGTCACCTAATAAGATAATCATCGCAAAATACACTGCTGTCGTAAATAAACCTAAAGCAAAGTTTCCAGTTAATACATATACGAGAGAAGCTATAAAAGCAGCATGCCAAAAGTTCCATATATCCACGTTTAAGGTTTTTGTCAATCCGAAAACTAACAATACAATATTAATAACGATTCCAACAGGAATTGATAGACTGCCTAAAATCGTGCCATATGAAATAGCTGCGGCAGCTGGCCAACCAACGTCAATTGTTGTTAGGGTTAGACCAAATCTTTCTACCATCGTTTGAGCAGCAGGTCCCAAAGAGTTTCCCAGTAACCCGATGACTAGATTAAGTCCGACAAATCCGATACCTACTTTCAAGCCCGAAATAAATGCTTTTCCTGGCTTTGCCCCCAACGTTACACCGAATACAAATATTAGGATAGGTAGGACTACTGTCGCACCTAAATCTACAAACCACTGTAATGCGTTTAACATAAACGATACCTCCCGCTATATTAGTTTTTCACTCTTAATAACGCTTAAATAGTCCGCTTTATTAGAACAATTAAGTAATTCATCTAGAACCGATTTTTTTTGTATTAATCCCATCAGTTTTTGTAAGATTTCTAGTTGCTCATGCGCTTCTTTTAATCCCAACATAAAAATCAGTCGAACAGGAATGACCTCTGATGAGCCATCCATTGCTCGGAAGTCAACAGGATGCTTTAATGACATAAAGCCGATTTGAGACGATCGTACTTTATCACTATCAGTATGAGGAATTGCTATACCCACATCATTCACATACAAGCCTGTAGGAAATTTCTTCTCGCGATTTAAAACACCAGGAATGAATTCATCCGTGACTAATCCATTATCTTTAAAATGTTGTGCTAATTCTTCAAGTGCTTCTTCTTTTACACTCACATTCTCTTTTTGTAATAAAATAATTTCTTTATCAAATAACATGTCGATAACTCCAATCTATACACACGTTTTTTTATTCATATATTCAAGTAATTTACTGGTATCAGTCATTTCGACCAATTGAGATACATTTTCTTTTTTCTCAACTAGTGCGTATAATGCTGCAAACACATCCTTAATTTCTGTTATATCCTTTTCTGTAACCGCAACAAAGATGATTAAATTCACTTTATTGCTTCCCCATTGAATTTTTTGATTCAATGTAATCAAAGAAATAAATGAAGCCTTTAATGTATGTGATGATGCGTGTGGTATAGCGACACCAGTATATAAACTTGTTTCTCCCATCACTTCTCTTTCATATAAAGATTGTTTAAAAGCTTTTGTAACTAATCCGCGTGTATATGCTTCATTTGCAAAGAAGTCTAAAACCTGATCTTTATTTTTAAAGTCTTTGTGTAAAAAAATAAAATCTGAATTTAAAAATTTGGATATTTGATTTTCCTTAAGCATCATTTTAGCCTTCAATACAGACTTATCTTGACTAATGTCCTCATATTTCTCTTTTATCTGCCTCATCTCTACTTCCGTTACTAAAGGAGATACATATATCACCGATTTCGAGCTATCTTCTATACGTACAGAAGAAATAATCAGATCAACTTCATCTAAATCATTTGCATAAAACTCAGATAATGAAATAGTTTCTATGATACTCGTTGCAGGTAAAGCATGTTTAATTTTGTTAAAAATTAACTCAGAGGTTGCTAAAGCTTGTTCACACACAATCAAAATCTTTTGTGTTGGAATCTGTTTCTCAATCGCAACCTGAAAATGAATCGTTAAAAATGATATGTCATGATCATTTAATTGAATATCATACGTCTCCTCTACATCATTCATCAAATACCAGACAATATTAAATAGAATACTATATTGTCTTTTAATACTATCTAGTAGCGGGTTAGTTAATGTGATTCCTAACTTCAATCTGTATATCATTGTGGGCACATGAGCAGTAAGCACGTCGAACAAGTGTGTATCCGTAGATAAATCAATTTGCAACATTTGGCTCATCTTCCAAATGAGTTGCTTTATTGTTGCAATGTTTTCAGAACTCACTTTTCTTATATCAGGAACAGGCTTTATGTCATGTGCAAATAACAAACCACTTAAAAACTCAATATCATTCTTTTCTAGAATCAAACCTAGTTGGTGATGGATTGCTTCGGCTATCTCAACAGCAATTAAGTATGATTCCATATACATCATATTCTTCATAAATATTTCTTTTTTCTTTGTTACGTAACAGCCGATAGATATCCTTTGCACGTATATAAGGAGACTAATGTAGAGTGATTCTTTATAATAGTCGCTTAAAGGCCTCCCTGCTCTTGCCAAGATACCTCCATATACCTCATGAACAAATGCTTTAATTTCTGGTAAGAACAATTGATCAGCTAATTCTTCAATAACATCCATGCGGTTTGAAGAATCAATCATGGCACCATGTTCTAATAGAGAAAAAATATATTGTTTTAACACATGTTGAATCGCTTTTTCTTCTCCTTCAATTCGTGTACCAAAGTGATCGGATACTAAATAAACAGGTTTTCCTCGAAAGAACGCTTGTATTTCGTCCATATCTTTTCTTATTGAACTTACACTTACAACATATTCTTCTGACAATTGCTCATAGGTCATATATTCTTTCTTTAAAAACAACCGCTTGACGATTTCTCTTTGCCTCTCTTCAGGCGAGAAAGATAAATAACATGGAGAAATGAGTTGCATAATCTTTCTCTCTGCATTCCTAATCGCAGCTTCAGTTCCTTTTAGAATCAAACCTTTTCTAGGAATTTTATCAATATAAGCCACATTATCCATTAATCGATTTAGGTATTCTACGTCATCGTAGATCGTTTTAGTAGAAACGGATAATCTAGTACTAAAAAAATTAGCCGGCCGGTAATCTAATTCTTCCATTAATAACTTATAAAGATTAAATCGCCTAGAATCAGTTTTATTCATGATCAATTTCTCCTTTATCTTTCTACAACTTAATTATAGTAAACGCTTTCTTTCACAGCCATGACATCTTTCTTCCACATTAATGTGGAAGAAAGCGCTTTATTGTATTTTTGAAAATATAACCACTCACCAACACATGGTTGTATCTATTAATTAAAGCTTTATAGTGAATAATTTCACATATAATGATGTTACTTTTAGATTTGTTTGCTATACTTCAAATCCAACGAGCTTTTCGGAATTTTAAAAAGAGAACGCTGAATGCCAGAGGTATCTATTGTTCATCTACTTACCATGATCTGTATGGAAAAGTCGTATATCGTTTTAATGTTCCTTTTAACAGGCAAAAATGCGCGTGCGACAGTGTAACAAAATACAAGCCGCTGCTCCCTCATGGTACGGACGATTCTCCGTATAGATATGGTAAAGCCTTGTTATATATGTAAAGTACGCCAAACTGCATTTTTAAGGATCTGACCTGCAATCAATTCTATTGGCTGAAACAGCTTTTAATAATATACTTACTATATATTATAATTAATAAATATCTTAATAGGCTGTGATAATATGTCAGGAAACAAACAAATGAATCATGTAAAATTAATAATGAGTGAGATGCTTCAACTACAACAGAAATCTAAAAAATTTGTAAACATACTTTCTGAAGGAGAGTCTCTCTCCCAAAACCAACTAATTCTTCTTCTCCAGTTGGAAATCAATGGTGGAATGAAAGCAACTGAAATTGCTGACTTTTTCAGTGTGACTCCTGGAGCCGTTACATCCATGTGCGATAAGCTGGAAAAGCTAAACTTAGTAAAACGCGAAAGAAAAAGTGAGGATCGCAGGATTGTGAAAATAGTTTTAACGAATGTTGGAGAGGACAAGGTCCACGAAATATTCATGAAATTTCCGCAAGAAAAATTAACTACTATTGCAAAAGTGCTAAAGGACATTAATAAGCTAATGAATAGTATTGTATAGAATTTCACCATCGTGAGATTCTTTTTTTATTATCTACGTACTTCACACCCTGCTTTTGGTCTCCTATTTCACCTGTTAATCTTCGTTAAATTTCACTTTCATAAAATATCACTTGCCAAAAAGACATGGATTATGTTTTAATTTATATATATTTTAATAACTAAAATATATATAAATTAAAATAGGTGGTGTGGAATATGAAGGATAATAAAACTCACAATAGCATAACCCTTACAAGCGGAACAATTAAAGATCTGACAACAGAATATGAAATCTTTAATATACGTGGCTCTGTTTCTTTCCATCAAGAAATACATACTAAAAAAATTTCAACTCATGGACATAGTTCATTTCATTTTGATGTTAAAGCAGACAGCTTTAAAAACTCAGGTTCATGCGTTTTAAAAGAACATTGTTCTATTAAAGAAATAATAAATAAAGGGAATTTAAAAATTAATAGCGGGGAAACAACAAATCTAATCAGCACAGGGAATCTCACTGTAGAACAGATTATTCAGTCAGAAAAAATGAATCTAATTGGTATTGTTCAAGCAAAGGAAATTAATTCAAAGAAATTTCAACTAAAATTATCAGGTAAAAGTGTTATAGAACGCCTTATTGCTGATGAAATTTTTGTAGAGAAAGGGAAGGTAACATTTCCATTGTTACGGAAAAAACTAATTTGCAATTATATAAAAGGTGAAAATCTACGACTCTCTTATACAGATGCAGAAGTTGTTGAAGGTGAAACGGTGGTAGTTGGAGAAGGTTGCAATATAAAAACACTTTCATATACAAAAAATTACACAGTCTCGTCAAACTCTAAAGTTCAACATATTATAAGGAGGGAAGGATAATGATCAATATAAAAGCTATTTACAGTTTTTTTTATTTATTAATAATCCCTGTCCTTTCTGTCTTATACGCAGGGTTAATTATAAGTGCGACCATATCCATACTCGCTGGAATCCTTCGCACATTTGGATTTGACCAAATAAAAATGAGCATTTGGTACGGGATTGATCTCCCTGTAGCGTTGAGCATTCCTTTAGCAATTATTGTTTCCGCTTTTTTATTTGTCTGTTCTCGTTATATAAAACGATTAATTATTTTTTGTGTTACAAGCCTTAGAAGCTGATATTACTTTCTCTGATTCCTATTAGGAAGAATATGTGGAATCAAGTTCTCTGAGATGAGTTCCAGCGGATTTGTGCTTGCTCTTTCCTTTATTGGGGTGATAGCCAAATAGTAAAAACCTTAGACTAGTGAAAATATTAATCCGTTTCAGTAACTCATATTTATTAATGTATGGTCTACCTCTTATATCTTATCTTTTTTTCGGATTGACTAGTTATTTTATTTATTATTACTGTCCAAAATGATTAAGGATAAGCCAAATAGAAATTGTTTAATCAATCATACAATATGGTAATTTTATAAGCCTGATAAATTAATATTTGTTAGTTTTCACTATTAAGAAATTTTTTTGTGAATTCCCTGAGGTCTTCAAACTCTTTTACCAGAGGTTGCTCGTTGTGACTTACTATCCTTTCTGTTATAACATTATCTTTCACAATGGCTTGTTCACTCTTCTTCCACTCCCAGTGACCTCTCCCATCGATTAAATCATACAATTCGATCGTTCGAACAGGTACTAATTCGTTACCTTCCTCATTTTTTTTATAGAATTCCCACTTCATCGCATCTGTTAATATTGCTTTATCATTATTCTTAGCAGACAAATGACAACTTAGTTGGTTTTTGATGTCTTCTCCATATTTTTCATAATCCTTGTTATAGATACGTTGATTCAAATAAGGTGACTTAACCTCTACAACGGCACGATAATCAACACTATTTTCCTTGTTCAGCCAGTTCCAATCGTTAGCTATTACTAAATCAGGTGTAGATGACTTTTCTATTCCCTGTTGATCTATGTATGTTCCGCAATATTGAAGATAATCATGTATATCCGAGTCTGGCCCTTTTTTTTCAATATTTTCAACATCAAGATCGGGGCAAATGGCACTTATTAATCTCTTAACTACTCCGTTCTGAAAATTTATTTCTCTTACATCGTTATTTTTTTTGTATTTTTCAAACCAACCCTTGTAATCATCAAAGCTAACATCATGATGTTTTGAAACGTCTAAACCATTCATTGTTTTCTCCTCCATCTTTGTCTTTCTTCATTTTTTTACCAATGTGCAACAGTCATAGAGTTCTTGTATAACTCTATTTATTAAAACTTTAATTATTATAATAATATAACATAACTATCACCGTTCCATATATAGATTAAAATGCCATAAGTGAATTTTTCCATAAATAACTATTTCTAATACTAGACTAGCACCATCGTTTAACTAAATCAGGCTAATTCTTTGTAACCATTTGAGGAAATTATTAAAAGAATCTTATCATCATCTTCTTAATTTCTTGCTTTTTTATTAATGATTTTAAAGCACCTAATACCAAAGACGAAGACCTTTCAGCATATTTCCCATGTTCAGCTAAATGCTTTTATTCATTAATTGCGTTAATAGAAGGGACAACCTCAACTTATAAAAAATAAAAACGACGACTGTAATTATTTTTAAATACAAATCGTCGTTCCAGTTTCCTATCTTATTCTCTTGTGTTCCCACACCCCTGATCAATTACCACCGAAACGGTAATGTGGTTTTCAGTACTTTATTTCTAGTTTTTTCACCTTCTCCCACAAACACGAAATGCTTGTGAAAGTGTTCAAACTAAGGATTTCTATATAGTTTCTGTGAAACCATAATAAACTCCTGCTAAATCCCACCCCTCAAACCCGCATTCCACCGTTGCCGTTAAAATAAAGTTTTGCTACGGAACCCCCATTTGGATGATTTTTCTTTCAAAAATAGGCACTTTCTTCCCTCTATTACGCCTGTTTTTTCACCTTTTTTTCGGAGTTATAAAAAACATTTGTGATATTAGAATGAAGAAAAAGTCGATAAAAGAATGACAAGACAAGGGTTTGGGCATGAAAAGACCCCGAAATCGCAAAAGTATTTTTTAACGAAATCAGGGTCGGACTAGCAAATGTTTATTTTAACTAGCAAGAGATTTTTTTAGTTAGACAGTTTCTTTTTGTAGCAACGCCACTGCTTCAACGTGCATCGATTGTGGGAACATATCAACTGGTTGGACTTCCTTGGTTTTAAAGCCACCGTCCTCTAAGATGCGTAAGTCTCTCGCTAAAGTTGATGGATTACAGGATACATAAACGATCCGCTTCGGCTTCATCGCAATCATTGCCTCTAAAAATGCTGGCTCACAGCCTTTACGTGGTGGATCAACAACGATAACGTCAGGATTCATACCTGCTTCCTTCCACTTTGGCATCACCTTTTCCGCTTCACCTACCGTGAATTCCGCATTCGCAATCCCATTTATCTTCGCATTCATTTTCGCATCATGGATTGCCTCTGGCACAACCTCGATGCCATATACCTTTTTCGCCTTTTGCGCCATAAATAAGGAAATCGTACCAATCCCGCAATACGCGTCAATGACGACATCGTTTTCACCAACATCCGCATACTGTAATGCTTTTTCATAAAGCTTTTTTGTTTGCGGAGGATTAACCTGGTAAAAGGATTGGGCTGAAATCGCAAAGCGAATATCACCTATCGAATCATAAATATACTCTGCTCCCCATAACACCTTTGTTTTGCGTCCTAGAATCACATTCGTTCGTCGGTTATTGACGTTATGAACAATGGAGGTTACATTCGGATAGGTTTCCGTGAGCTCGCTTACGATTTGTTCTTGATGGGGCAGCTTTTCAGTACGTGTAATGAGCACGACCATCGTTTCATTCGTCTGACTACCTGTTCGCACCATGATATGACGCAGCACACCGCGATCGGATTGCTCATCATAAGCGGTTATTCCAAGCTTGTCTGCAATGCGACGGACTGCTTCTACCATGCGATCATTTACCTCATCCTGCACCACACAGGTTGTCATATCTTCAATGATTCGATGGCTACGCATTTGATAAAAGCCTGTCATTAACGTTCCATCCTTTTCACCGACAGGAATGGCAACTTTATTTCGATAACGCCATGGGTCTTCCATGCCGATCGTTGGATGAACTGGAACATGGTCCAAATGAGCAATTTTACGCATGACATTTTGTACTTGATTCTGCTTCATTTCAAGCTGCATCGCATAACTCATATGCTGAATCTGACATCCGCCACATTTATAAAATACATCACATGGGGGTTCTACTCGATGTGGGCTTGGCTTAATAATGTCAACTAGCTTTCCGAAGCCATAGTTTTTATTGACCTTTATTACCTTTACAGTTGCTTCTTCTCCTGGTAAAGCGTAGGGCACAAATAATGGATAGCCATCTATTTTTCCAACGCCATTTCCTTCATGGGTTAAATCTTCAAAATGCAAGGTAATGGTTTCATTTTTCTTCACCGGTGCTTGGTTTTTTGCCATCTATATCTTCCTTTATCGTTCATTTAATCGCAATATCTCTTATCATAACATGTCTGTTAAAAAGTATGTAGGAGGTTCGTTTTCGAACTAAAATGGAATTCGATTTCGCCATCCTCAATAGAAAAGAAGATTACCGTTCCATCAGTAATCTTCTTGTTTCTCAATAAAAGATTGTGGGACAAAGAATTCAATGTGCTGCTGAAGATTTACAAATTCCCCAGGTAGCAATCCGCCATATTCCCCATCAATATTTAATTGCATTTTTTCCTCTGGCTCTACTTTTATCCGCTTCGCTTTTGTATAAATCAAATGCTTTTCTTCTAAATGCGCCCCGCGTAAAGCAAGCGATGCGATTCGAATAAATTCAGCCAGGTTCGCTTTTTTAAGGATGAGCAAATCAAAATAGCCATCCGTTAAATCTGCGTCTGGTGCTAGCTTCTCAAATCCACCTACTGAGTTCGTATTGGAAATTAAGAACAACATAATGTCCTCCTCGATCACATTGCCATCATATTCAATTCTTGCACGTGTAGGCTTTAGTGATGGAAGCATCTCAATGCCTTTCATATAATAAGCTAGCTGTCCGAGCATCGTTTTCAACTTACTTGGAACTTCATACGTAAGCTCGGTTAGCTTTCCACCACCTGCTATGTTCATGAAATAATGGTCATTTACTTTACCGATGTCAATGAGCATGGAGCCATTCTCTAGGATAACATCTACTGCTTTATTTATTTCCTTCGGGATATGCAAAGCTCTCGCGAAATCATTTGTTGTTCCAACTGGAATAACACCGAGCTTTGGAAGATTAGGCTGTTCTGCCATCCCGTTAATTACTTCGTTTATTGTACCATCTCCACCTGCCGCAACAATAATATCAAAGCCACGCTCTACTGCAACTTTTGCAGCATTAATAGCATCTCCTTCACAGGTTGTCGCATGTGCAGAGGTTTCATATCCAGCTTTTTCAAAGCGTTCTAAAACATTTGGAAGTTCTCTTTTAAAGGCCTCCCGACCAGATGTCGGATTATAAATGATTCGGGCTTTCTTCAAGATAACCCCTCCCCTATTCATAAGATATACAAGGTTCGAGAATCTAGTTTTTATCACACAACACTTATCATATCCCTTTTTATCCTATTTGAAAAGCCATTCGAAAACAAAATTACATTTTCCCCCAGGTAAACGTGATAATCACCCCAAACAAGAAACACTCTACTTCAAGCAGCAGGCATACAAACTGTTTGATAGGCAAAGCCGCCATCCTTGAAAAGATAGCGGCTTCGTTTCCTGCTTGTTATCGTTTATCCATTTCTTGAACAAGGATTTTATTCACCATTGGTGGATTTGCCTGTCCTTTTGTTGCTTTCATTACTTGACCAACGAGAAATCCGAGTGCACGGTCTTTTCCGTTCTTATAATCGATGATCGATTGTTCATTCGCATCGAGAATATTCGTAATGATTTCCGTTAGCTGACCTTCATCAGAAATTTGGACAAGGCCTTTTTCTTTCACGATTTTTTCAGGATCTCCGCCTTTTTCTACAAGCTCTGCGAACACCTTTTTAGCCATTTTTGAGGATATTGTACCGTCCTCCATTAGGTTAATCATTTTTGCCAGACTTGCTGGGGTAATCGCTAGATCATGCAGCTCTTTTAAATGCTTGTTCATATAAGCAGAGATTTCGCCCATAAGCCAGTTTGATACTTGCTTTACGTCTGCCTCTTGATTAATAGCTTCTTCAAAGAAATCTGCCATTTCTTTTGAGCTTGTCATTGCGTCTGCATCATATTCGGACAAGCCGAGCGTATCCATAAAACGCTGTTTGCGTGCATCAGGAAGCTCAGGTATTTCGCTTCGGATGCGTGCTTTCCATGCGTCGTCAATATAAAGTGGCACAAGATCTGGTTCTGGGAAATAACGATAATCATCTGAGCCTTCTTTGACCCGCATTAAAATTGTTTCTTTTGTTTTTTCATCGTAGCGGCGTGTTTCCTGAAGTATTTCTCCACCAGATAATAAAACTTTTTCTTGGCGCTTTTCTTCAAACTCTAAGCCCTTTTGCACAAATGCAAAGGAGTTTAAATTCTTCAATTCTGCCTTTGTACCGAATTCTTTTTGACCGATTGGACGCAAGGAAATATTGGCATCACAGCGCAAGGAGCCTTCCTGCATCTTTACATCGGAAACACCTGTATATTGAATAATGTTCTTTAGCTTTTCTAAATATGCATATGCTTCTTCTGGAGAGCGCATATCCGGCTCGGAAACAATCTCAATTAATGGTGTTCCTTGACGGTTAAAGTCCACGAGGGAATAGCCATCATCACCGTGTGTTAGCTTTCCAGCATCCTCCTCTAAGTGAAGGCGCGTAATTCCGATTCGTTTTTTCTTCCCGTTCACTTCAATTTCAATCCAACCGTTTTCTCCAATCGGCTGATCAAATTGCGAAATTTGATATGCCTTTGGATTGTCTGGATAAAAGTAATTTTTACGGTCAAATTTCGTATGGGTTGCAATGTCACAATTCAATGCCATTGCAGCCTTCATTGCGAAGTTAACTGCTTCTTCGTTAAGCACTGGCAATGTTCCAGGATACCCTAAATCGATTGGATTTACATTTGTATTTGGATCAGCACCAAATGCGTTTGGACTTGGACTAAAAATCTTTGACTGTGTTTTTAGCTCAACATGGACTTCTAAACCAATAATCGTTTCAAAGTTCATTATTTCGCACCTCCTAGCTGAGGCTGTTTCTTATGAAAATCGGTAGCTTGTTCAAATGCATGTGCTGCCCGATAAACAGTTGCTTCATCAAAATGCTTTCCGATAATTTGCAATCCAATTGGTAAGCCTTCTTGTGAGAAACCAGACGGAATCGATATACCTGGGACACCTGCAAGGTTAACTGGAATTGTCAAAATATCGTTTGCGTACATTGTTAATGGATCATCAATCCGCTCACCAATACGAAAAGCGGTAGTTGGGTTTGTTGGCCCCATTACAACATCATATGTTTTAAAAATGTTATCGAAATCTTGTTTAATTAACGTACGTACTTTTTGTGCTTTTTTATAATACGCATCATAATAGCCAGAGCTTAGCGCAAATGTACCGAGCATGATGCGACGCTTTACTTCATCACCGAAGCCTTCACTTCTAGAAAGTTTAAACATCTCTAGCATGTCCTTTGCTTTTTCAGAACGAACGCCATAGCGAACACCGTCAAAACGTGCAAGGTTCGCAGACGCTTCTGAGGAAGAAAGTAAATAGTATGCAGCTACTGCATACTTGGAATGTGGTAAAGATACTTCCTCCCATGTTGCTCCAAGTGATTCATATTTTTTCAGTGCTTGTAATATAGATTCTTTTACCTCCCGATTTACACCTTCCCCAAGATATTCCTTTGGTACCGCAATTTTTAATCCTTTTACATCGCCAGTTAAACTATCCGTATATAGAGGAACATCTATGTTTGCACTTGTTGCATCCATTTTGTCATGGCCAGAAATAACCTCAAGAATACGTGCATTGTCTTCTACCGTCCGTGTAACTGGTCCGATTTGATCTAATGAGGAAGCAAAGGCTACTAAGCCAAAGCGTGATACACGACCATATGTAGGCTTTAATCCCACAACACCACAAAACGAGGCAGGCTGACGAATCGAGCCACCTGTATCCGAACCAAGCGAGAATAACACTTCTCCTGCTGCTACAGCTGCTGCAGAACCACCACTTGATCCTCCTGGAACAAAATCGGTATTCCATGGATTGCGTGTTTTTGCATAGCTGGAATTTTCAGTGGAAGATCCCATCGCAAATTCATCCATATTTAATTTTCCAACTGTAATCATCTTTTCATTGTTTAGCTTTTGTACAACCGTCGCATCATATAGTGGGTCATTAAAGTTGCGCAAAAATTGGCTTGCACATGTAGTACGTAAGCCTTTTGTTACAATGTTATCCTTGATTCCACCTGGAATACCAAACAACTTTTCTGTTTTATCTGTAGCTGCATCTAATTGCTTTGCATAATTACGCGCATTTTCCTCATCCAATGTAATAAATGCCTTTACATCTTCTTCTACGTCATGTATGCGTGCAAAAGCTGTATCAACAAGATCGGTTGCATTGATCTCCTTTTTCTGCAGCTTTTCTTCTAATTCCTTTATACTATGGTTAAATAACGACATGCGAATCCCTCCTTATTCCAAAATTGATGGCACACGAAAATAAGCCGCTTGCTTATCTGGTGCGTTTTTCAACGCTTCCTCTTGTGTTATCCATTCCTTCGGCTCGTCCTTGCGCATCACATTTTTCAGGTCGAGCACATGTGTTGTTGGCTCAACACCTTCTGTATCCAGCTCATTTAGCTGCTCTGCATATGTAATAATCGAACGTAAATGATCGGTAAACATTTCTGCTTCTTCTTCTGTAATCGCAAGTCTAGCAAGATTAGCTACATGCTTTACCTGCTCTTTTGAAATTTCTGCCATACCAAACACCTCCATAATTTACACGGTCTATTTCCTCATAATTTATCATTTATTTCACAAATGGATACAACGAAAGGAAACGATAAAAAACAGTTACAATACTATTGATAATAGCAGATATTGCGGTCTTCAAGCAACTGAATCACTAGGAGAATATTTTTCTAAATTAAAAAAAGAACGTTTATAGTCTGCCTCCATAAAATGAAATTTCAATCCGTGCTATTATGTAATAAATATAATCATAATTACAATAATCATTAATAAATGTTAATGGAGGTCTACTATAGTGAAAAAAGTAGCATATGACGACTATTATAAAGAACAAAACTATTTTGGAAGTCCATATCCAGGTCTCATTAAATTCTTTACTAACTACTATCCTAAGGGAACTGTTCTTGATTTAGGTTGTGGACAAGGAAGAGACTCTTTATTACTTGGAGAAATAGGTTTCAACGTTATAGGAGTCGATCATTCAACTGTTGGGATAAAACAACTCAATAATGAAGCTACAAAGAGACAATTAACGGTTAAAGGGTTGATCGGAGACATCTATGAATTTCCAATAACGAAGAACATCGATTTGATACTGTTAGATTCAATATTACATTTCTATAAAAACGATTTAGAAAAAGAAACGAAATTTGCAAGAAAAATACTGGAAGAGCTTAGAGTAGGCGGAGTTTTTGTGAACTGTATTTTAAAAGGAACAACACGCGAAAGAATTCTGAAAAATATTATACAAGCGTCTCACTTCAAGTGGGAAATTCTAGCTGAATTCTATACTGAGTTTAGTGAGAGTAATACTGAATTCCATCTACTCGCCATAAAAAAGGGGAATTTTATCGAAGCTTCGGACAAACAGGATGATAATTAATGCAATATTAAGGATGAGTTATAAAATAAGGGCAGCAAAAACTGCCCCTAATTTTGTTTATTATTCACCACCAAAGCTCTATTTGCCAGCTTTATCCCGAATATTGCTCGTCTTTTCCGACAAAAAAAGGAGAAACACGTTAGCCGTGCTTCCCCTTCCTTCATTTTCTAGATGAATTCTTTCATCCGTTTTCCTTTCATGCGGTGGTACAAATAAATGCTTATAAATACTAGCAATTCAGAAGCTGGAATCGCTAACCAGATGCCGCTGATGCCCAGAATCGGCGGTAAAATAAGCAAAAAGATTAGCATGACAATGATTTCCCGGGCAGCCGTAATCCAAACTGCCATGCGAATAATTCCGACCGATTGATAATAGGTCATCATCACAAAATTGATCCCTGTAAACAAGTAGGCGATAAAAAATAGCTTTATTCCTGAAACAGCGAGCGTCGAAACAGCCTCAGGAAAATCACCAAAGATAGAAACGATTGGCCCTGCTGCAAACTGTCCGATAAGGAAAAAGAACGCTCCTCCAGCAAATGCAGTAAAAATCGCCTTGCGCATTGTTTCTCTTTTTCGAACATCATTCTTAGCACCATGATAATAGCTAATAAGCGGCTGAATGGCTGCTCCCATTCCAAGAAACATCATAAGCATTACACTATGCACATAGTTTAGAATCGAAAATGCCGCAACACCGTCTGTACCGACAGTTCGCTCAAAAGCGATATTATGGGAAATAGTAAATACCGAAATACCAATCTCCGAAAGAAAGCTAGGAAACCCAATTACAATAATGAGCCAAAACAGCTTTTTTTGGAAAGCAAATCGAACAAGCTTTAAATGACTCGACTTCTTAAAAAAGTGGATTGCCAATACGAAAATCGCTATTATAGAAGCAATGATGGTCGCAAAGGCAGCACCTGCCACACCAAGATTCAGCTTAAATAAAAAGACATAATTAAGAAGAATGTTTGCGACTGCACCAATTACTAAAGCGGCCATCGCTAGATTCGGACCACCATCATTTCGAACAAAAATACTAAATGTGTTTTCAATCGTAAAACAAAAGCCGAATAATAAAATCACAAGGAGATATTCCGAAACATACGGAAACGTGTCTCCATTTGCGCCGAGCATATACGCAAGAGGCTCACGAAATAGAAAGGCAATCAGTCCGATGACAAATGTTAGTAAAAAAATCGAAACGATGGCATGCGAAAAAACAACCTGTGCTTCTTTCGTTTTTTTCGCACCCATTGCCATGGAATATTTAGTAGCTGCTCCAATGCCAATCCAAAGCGAGAGCGCCACGAAAATAGTGTATACCGGGGCAGCAATTCCTACCCCGGCCAACGCCTCTGCTCCTAAGCGGTTACCAACCATGATGCCATCTGCAACGATGTTCACAGCCATTAATAGCATACCAATCATAGAAGGAATTAAATAGCGTAAAAAAACACGCCCAACCGGCTCTGTATCCAATTGATTTAAATTAGAAGATGTTGTTTTCATCCTGTACTTCTCCTCGTTAAGTCTAGTTCCATGACAAGCCCTTGCACAATACCTTCCTCGTCCATCTCACCGTTTTCTCTAAACCCGAACTTTTCATATAAATGCTTTGCTGGCACGTTGTCTGGATATACACTTAAATATATATGATCACAGTGGTAGTGCTCTTTAATTACTTTAATTAACATTGGTAGAAATCGACTTGCATATCCGTTTCCTTGATGATTGCGATCAATCATAAAACGGTCAAGCCATACTCTACCACTAGATTTATCGCGTCCTATCATCGCATAACCGACGAGTATTTCTCTGTCATATAAACCGATTGACTTCCACTGTGGTTCAAATTTTGATTGTGCTAACGAAAATACATTACTTTCAATATAATTCTTTTGATCCTCATTCACAGATAGAGTAGCAATCTCCATCCAATTTTCTGCAGTTACCTCACACATTCGGAGGTCCATAATTCCATCTCGCCTTCTTCATATTTAAAACCTGAAAACTGTTTTTGTTTTATCAGTTTTCACATGGAGGAAAAAAACCGGACAAATATAGCCGGATCCTTCATACATGTTCTTTTTTGATGATACCAAATAATAAAACATCCACGATTTCATCTAATGCTTCTGATACTGTCAAACGATTTTCTAAAAAGAATTGCCGATCAAGTGTTGAGTTTGTCGCATCAATAATGAGCTTGATAAGTAAGGAAACATTATGATTTTCAATCAACCCTTCACGTATACCTTCTTCAATTAACTCACGTAATGCATCCCATTGATTTAATGCTTTATCCACACGAATCCATTGCGTAGGATAGGATTTCTTCATTTGCTCAAGGATCTTCCAATCATAGAAATCATTAAAAGACGGAACGACCGTAATTGTTCGCTTTATTTTTTCCAACAGTGTCAATTGCGGATCTTGAATAATTGCATCTGTTTTTTCGTCGAATTCGGTTAAAGTAGAATCAATGATTGCATCGAGAATATCTGTCTTAGAAGAAAAATGCTCATAAAGGGTTCGCTTACTTATTCCGAGCCGTTTTGCCAAATCATCCATCGTAAATTTCATCGATTTCGCCTGCGTCTCTTCTATAAAAGCTTGCATTATTCTAGCTTTCATTTATCCTCCTCCTACTCCATGTAAACTATAAAAACAAAAATAGTTTCTTGCGTTTATAAATAGTATACGGCATAACGTAATATGAAGCAACTGAGAAATGATTCCTTTTCATATTACACATCACAATGTACACAAAAAAATGAGGCTGGATCAGAACATTAGTATCGCAGTTTAAAAATTGGCTCGGTTTTCCCGCAGGCAAACAAAGGATTCTCACCTATTTTAACTGCTCGATAAAGTCATTTTACATGAATGACTCATGTATTCTTTTCCAGCCTCTTCTTTCGTATTAAATATCTGTTTCCTTATTTTTCTTTTAGTTGCGCTAATGTTTCCTCAAATTCCTCTTTAATTCGTGGATCTGGTGTTCCTAATAAGCTGATAACAATCGTTACGAGCAAGTTTAGAATAAACCCCGGGAAGATTTCATATAATTCGTAAATACCACCCTCTAAAAAATCCCCCCATACAATTACGGTTACCGCGCCGACAATGATTCCTGCTAATGCTCCTGTCCTCGTCGTTCTTTTCCAAAACAGTGCAAGAATAATAATGGGTCCAAAGGCAGCACCAAATCCTGCCCATGCATAGCTAACGAGCTCAAGGACTGAGCTATTTGGATTCATCGCAATCACCGTAGCAATTAAAGCAATAATTAATGTAGCTAAACGACCCATCCATACCAATTCTTTTTCAGATGCATTTTTGCGAAAAATCGCCTTGTAAAAATCTTCTACCACTGCAGATGAAGAGACAAGCAGCTGCGAATCAATGGTGCTCATGACAGCCGATAAAATAGCCGCAAGTAATATCCCTGCTACTACTGGGTGAAACAAGATTTGTGAGAAGGCAATAAATATTTTCTCAGAGTCAGCCAGCATTTGTACCCCATCTTTTGTCACAACATCTATTCCGAATTGACTAAGAATGGAAACATCCTGGGTACTAATAAAGGCCAAGCCAATAAATCCAATAAAAATGGCTCCATATAATCCGAGAATCATCCACGTTGTTCCAATAAAGCGAGCCATCGGCACATCCTTTGGTGAACGAAGCGCCATAAACCGAACGATAATGTGCGGCTGTCCAAAGTATCCTAACCCCCACGCTACGGAAGAAAGGATCGCAATGACACTAACCCCTTTCACCATATTCAGATGACTTGGATTAATGCTACCAACTGCCTGTACCGCTTCATTCCAGCCTCCCATTTGATTAAGGGCTACAATAGGCACGACAATTAATGCGAGAAACATTAAACTGCCTTGGATGAAGTCTGTCCAAGCTACAGCTAAAAATCCTCCTAATAAGGTATACGAAACAACAACAATGGCTCCGATCCATAAAGCGCTTTGGTATGAAAGTCCAAAGGAAGCTTCAAATAATTTAGCTCCTGCAACCATGCCAGAGGATGTATAAAATGTAAAAAATAATAAAATTACAAGTGCGGAAATAACTCGGAGTAAATGTGAATTATCCTTAAATCGATTCGCCAAAAAATCAGGTATCGTAATCGAATTATTCGACACTTCCGTGTAAATGCGCAATCGTTTAGCGACAAATTGCCAGTTCAAATACGCTCCTACAGATAAACCAATCGCCATCCACGCTTCTGAAAGTCCCGAGGCATATATAGCACCTGGTAAGCCTAGTAACAACCAACCACTCATATCAGAAGCACCAGCGCTTAACGCCGCTACACCAGGACCAAGCTTTCTACCACCTAAGACATAATCGGATAAATTGTTCGTTCGACGATACATATAAATTCCGATAAATAACATAACGAGCAAATAAACAATAAACGTAATTAAAGTTGCTTGTGACATGTTTTATTTTCTCCCCCTCGCCACTAATGTAATGAGTGATAATAATATTAATAAGGGCATGGGGACGAATATCCAAAACCATGTCATTCCACTTATTGCATATTCCATGCACAAAACCCCTTCCTTTTATTTTTTCTTTCGTACCTCCTTTCCTTTAATATCAATTTTATTATTTCTGCATACCATAATAACACAACAATCAGAAAATATTTTACAAATTGAAAATACTTTTTCCCCCTAAAAATTTGCCGCTAATAAAAAAAATGCCTGAAATAGGTTCCACGCTATTTCAGGCCAATCTATCATTTATAGTAATAGGGTAAAAAAACTAATGACAAGCTTGCTACTAACTAAGACTAAAATTCATAAACTGGTTTGCCTACTGAAAAGATACTAGGTTCTGCATCCATTGTTAGATCTACTGGATTATCTTGAGCAAAAAGGAATCCTACTGTTAAAACAGCTCCTAGTGCCATTGAAACGATAAGCTTTTTCATTAATATCCCCCCTTTACAAGTTCACTACATCCTCATAGGTTAAATTCGCGAGTTTATAGTATTTAACAGAGTCTTTATACCTTCCTTGATCCTCGTAATATTTACCGAGCATTTTCGCATAGACGACTAAGTTACCATAGTCCTTTTGCTTTTTCAGATAAGGTATAAATTCCTCTGTAACCAACGCTTGAAATTTCTTATCTTCCCCATCGATTGCAAATTTATAAGTATGAATAATATAGTAATATAATTTATAATGCACGTTATTTTTCCCTAAATCTAAAAGTTCCAATGCTTTATCTATGATTTCTCGTGCCTTATCAAAATTATATATATTATGATATTCTTTGATTAATGACGTAATAGCTAATAATCTTTCATTAAGATTTACTTCCTCATCCTTCGCAACTTCCTCAAAATAATGTATTGCCTCTTCTGTCTCACCCTTTGATGAGTGCAGATAACCAAGATTCTGATTAGCTAATTGAATAATTTGTTTACTTTTATTTAGCTCACCAAGATGCTTTGCAAGATTATGATTTTTAATTGCTTTATCATACATTTTCAACCTTCTATACGAAATTCCTAATACGATATGACATTGGGCACAGCGTAAAAAATTATAATTCTTTCTGTAAACATCAATAGCCTTTTCAGCATATTCGATTACTTCCAACGTATTTCTCAATTTGCTATTAGTAATAGCAATTATATAATGTAAATCGGCTATTTCTTCCTCAGGTAATCTCAATAGATCTAGTTTTTCTTCTGCCAACTTATACATTCGCATCGCTTGATTATAGCTCCCACTTGCAGAACTATAATTCCCTTTGAATTTATACCAATAATACTTATGAAGACTATCAAAGGAACCTGCTAACTCATTTAGATGATTAATCTGATCTAATGCATTTGACATCTCACCTAAGATTAAAAAATACCTAATCTTATGAATTTCAAACATCATTAAACTGTCTGATCTTACTATCCCTAGCAGCTCATTTAATTCTTGGTAGCCTTTCGTAATCTCTTCCTTGTCGTTCACTTCAAAAAGTGAATTGTACCATTTTTCACACTTTTCTTTGATGGTAACATCCTTCTCCCCGTCAACTTGGATTCCAAGTCGGGTACAAAGCATGCTAATTACTTCTGGACTAGCCTCGGTTTTCATGTTTTCAATTTTTGACAAGTAGGACATGGAGACAATACCACTCGCTAATTCTTCCTGGGTCATTTCTTGTTTGATGCGCTGCAACTTTATAAATGCACCAATTTCCATCTATATACCCACCTCGTCATTCCACTCATAAATCATTTATCGTCATCTGAGTGTTTATTTATATTTTAACATACTTTCAGATATTTCATATTGGGAAAGTTGAGGGGCTTATATGACGTTAAACCCAATAAAAACTTTCCTACTTTCCTAATCCATGAAAATCAGTCAACCTCTCAGCAGAAAAAAGGCCCCTTTTACCATTTATTTGGATAAAAGAGGCTTTCTACAAAATAAGACTTTTTTCTTAAAACATTTCGGAAGTCGTTTTTCCTTGCATATGCTGAATTAGGTAATCTGGACCACCAGCTTTAGAATCCGTTCCAGACATGTTGAAGCCGCCAAATGGCTGATAACCAACAATTGCTGCCGTACAACCACGGTTAAAGTATAAGTTTCCTACGTGGAAATCTTGACGGGCTTGTTCTAAATGTGCCCGATTATTTGTAATAACAGCACCTGTCAATCCATACTCCGTATTATTAGCAATTTCAATTGCCTCATCAAAATCCTTTGCCTTTGTTAAAGCAACGACAGGACCAAAAATTTCATCTTGCATAATTTTAGCTTGTGGATCTACATCAGCAAATACCGTTGGCTTAATAAACCAACCATTGCTGTCGTCTCCCTCACCACCAACAAGAAGCTGTCCTTCTTTTTTACCGATTTCGATATAACTCAAAATCTTATCATATGCAGCTTGGTCAATGACCGGCCCCATAAACAAGTTACTTGGATCAGCTGGGTTACCAACCGTTAATTCTTTTGTCAGCTCGACAACGCGATTCTTCACTTGATCATATACATCGGCATGAATAACGGCACGTGAGCAGGCAGAACATTTCTGACCTGAGAAACCGAATGCAGATTGTACAATCGATTGTGCTGCAAGCTCAAGATCTGCTTCATTATCAACAACAATCGTATCTTTTCCACCCATTTCAATAATCGTACGCTTTAACCATTTTTGCCCTTCATGAACCACTGCAGCACGTTCGAAAATACGTGTACCAACTTGACGTGATCCAGTAAAGCTAACAAAGCGCGTTTTCGGATGGTCTACTAGGAAGTCCCCTACTTCAGAGCCTGGGCCAGGAATGTAGTTAACTACACCTGCTGGCATTCCTGCTTCCTCAAGCACCTCCATAAGCTTATAGGCAATAACTGGTGTTGTGCTCGCTGGCTTTAATAATACGGTATTTCCTGTTACCATTGCAGCAACGGTTGTACCTGCCATAATTGCGAATAAGAAGTTCCAAGGAGAGATTACTAGACCAACTCCTAATGGAATGTAATGAAACTGATTATATTCAATTGGACGGCTTTCTACCTCTACACCGTCTTTAATTCTCAACATTTGACGTCCATAATATTCAAGAAAGTCGATTCCTTCTGCTACATCCGCATCTGCTTCTTTCCACGGCTTCCCACCTTCTTTAATAAGATGTGCCGTAAATTCTAGCTTGCGACGACGAACAATAGCAGCAGCACGGAATAAAATATCTGCTCGAAATGTAGGATCAGATTTTCTCCATGTTTTCTCAAACGTTTCACTGGCAACCTGCATCGCTTTTTCTGAAAGCGCTTTATTTGCTTTCGAAACATAGCCAATAACTTCTGCTTTATTAGCAGGATTCACAACTTTTATTTTTTCATCCGTTGTAATTCGTTCTCCACCAATGATGAGCGGATATTCTTTTCCAAGCTCTGCTTCTACTTTTTTCAAAGCATCTAGCAGCTGCTGCTTATTTTCCTCTACGGTGTAATCTGTAAAAGGCTCATGCTTGTATGGTACTACCATGAAAAAACCCCCTTGAAATTTATCCGGTTTATTCCAGCCATCCATTTTCTTGTTGAACTTCAATATCAATAAAGCATCATAAAAAAACGGAGTGGAATATCCACTCCTTATTTTAACGGAAATAATCATATGCTTCAATGAATCTAGCATATTTCTTCGTCATCTTCTTTGAATTTAGTGAAAAATATGAACAACCGGATTCTTTTCTCCTGGTTGGCGATAGATTAAGCTTTCCTGCTGGGCACTTGATGTTACATTGATTTCTAGCTCATAATGATCAGGAAAAAGCTCTTTCACCACGCCATACGTATATTGTGTAAAGCCAATAACCTCTGCCTTACCATAAAATTCAATCGGTATATCAATGGTCAGCTTTCTTAATTCCTTATTTATATAAAAACCTTCACCAATTACCCCAACATAGTTCGGAAAGTATTTGGATATTTGATCTGTAAAGCTTTTTATCAGCTGAGCATCATCAAAATATGCTTCGTTCGCCTTGTTTGATGGGAATAATATATGTTCCTCTTGAATCGACTCCCACTTATCGATTGAATTATGTCCCTTTTCCACATAGGTTTTTGCGACAAAGTTTCCTGGTACAGGGGAATCCTGGCTTGCTTCCCGATAAATTGCAATCATAACCGGTACTTTTTCTAAGCCCTCGGTTTTTCTAACCCGTTCTAAAACAGTTTTCGCAATTTTATTCGCTTCTTCCAGCATTTTCTTTTTGGAAATATCCTTATAATAAGGACCACCCGTTTCCGTTGAAAAACGATATACGGACTTCATTGAAATACCAAGCGATAATCCAACTATTTGCACCGTATTATCTTCCTTCTTTTCCAGAAAGTTTTGCTCCAATATATGAGAAAGATATTTAGGGTACTTCTCCTGCAATTCCTTATTTTCCTCATCGGCTATTGCTGGGTTTAATCCGAGCTGTAGCTTTTCTCGAATTCTCTCTTCATTTACTGTCATTTCTGCTTTCTTTAATCGGGCTATCTCTTTCTTTACCGCTTTCTCTAGCTCTTCCTTTGTTAGCTTACGTTCTAACCAATTATAGACGACATCCTTTTTTAAATACTGCCCTTCTTCAAAATAATATTTTTCAGGATCAAAGTATTCTTTGGAATGTCTTCTGAGTCCTTCTTCCATGGAATCGATATCAACTCGATTTGCTAATTGATTAACGATGACACCTCTTGCTTCACTCGGACGGTAAGGAAGAATCATGCGATAATTATTCTTTGATAGCTGATAGCTCGGAACAATTGAAGCTTCTTCCTTTGATTTTTCATTTTGAAGCACTTCATCATCATTAATTTTTGGTGCGCAGCTCGTTACAAATAACAGGATACTTATTAACAAGAACAATATTTTTTTCACGGTCTTCCCGCTCCTTATTTCCCTTTGATTATTCATCTTATTGCTTCTCTTCTTCGGCTTCCAATATATTTTTCAGCTGTGCCTCATCCCAAATTGGAATGTTAAGCTGTTGTGCTTTTTCATATTTTGAACCAGCTGCTTCACCAGCTACAACAATATCGGTACTTTTACTGACACTGCCGGTTACTTTTCCACCAAGTGCTTCAATGCGTTCTTTTGCCTCTTGACGGGTAAATTGCTCAAGCTTTCCTGTTAACACGATTGTTTTTCCTGAGAATACAGCATCCTCAGCAATGGCTGCTTTTTTAGGACCTTTATACGTCATATTTACACCTAGCTCACGAAGCTCGCTTAGCAAGGTAACAACCTCTTCTTCTGCAAAATATTGAACAACCGCATCGGCCATTTTCTCGCCAATTTCATCCACTGCAATGAGTGCATCATATGTTGCATTTGCAAGCTGGTCCATTGTTTCAAATTCCATCGCTAACGTCTTTGCAGCTTTTGCTCCGATAAATCGAATACCAAGACCAAATAAGAGTTTTTCTAAGGAGTTTTCCTTGGATGCTTCAATAGCCCGTAATAAATTATCTACTGATTTTTCACCCATCCGTTCAAGTGATAATAACGCTTCTCGCTCCAGACGGTAAACATCGGCAATCGTTTGAATCAGTTTTTCACGGAACAACTGGCTAATAACCTTTTCTCCAAGTCCATCAATGTTCATTGCATTCCGTGAAACAAAGTGAATAAGCCCTTCCTGCAATTGCGCAGGACAATTCGGATTCATACAGCGTAAGGCGACTTCTCCATCAAGACGGACAAGCTCACTATCACATGCTGGACACTCCGTTGGCATGGAAAACGGCTGCTCATTCCCTGTTCGTTTTTCTGTAATAACGCGGACAACTTCTGGAATAATATCGCCTGCTTTTTTCACAACAACAGGATCACCAATACGAATGTCTTTTTCACGAATCAGGTCCTCATTATGTAATGAAGCCCGTTGCACGGTCGTACCAGCCACCTTCACTGGATCAAGAATCGCCGTTGGTGTAATTACTCCTGTTCTCCCAACACTTAATTCAATGTCTCGAAGGGTCGTCATTACCTCTTCAGCAGGAAATTTATATGCTATCGCCCAGCGCGGACTTTTTGCAGTGTAGCCAAGCTCCTCCTGCTGTGCAATGTTATCAACTTTTACAACAATGCCATCAATTTCATAATTCAGGTTAGGACGCGCCTCTGTCCAATAGTTTATATAATCGATGACTTCTTCAATCGTGCTGCATTTCTTCCATTCTGGGTTCGTTTTGAAACCTAATTCCTTAAAATAAGTTAAACGTTCACTATGAGAAGCAAGCTGCTTACCCTCCCATTCACCTACACCATACAAAAAAACATCCAGACTGCGGGAGGCTGCAATTTTGGGATCTAATTGACGTAACGATCCAGCAGCAGCATTGCGCGGATTCGCAAAAAGCTCCTCCCCATTTTCTTCCCGTGCTTTATTCAGTTTTAAAAAGGATTTATGCGGCATATAGGCTTCACCACGCACTTCAATTGTATGCTTATCCTTAATCGATAAAGGAATACTGTTGATTGTACGTAAATTGCTCGTAATGTCTTCACCGACTGTCCCGTCCCCACGGGTAGAGCCTTGAACAAATTGACCATTTTCATATCGTAAGGATACCGCTAAGCCATCAATTTTCAATTCACAAACATACGTAGGAGGCGTATCGGTTCCTTGACTAGCTCGACGCGCAAAATCGCGCAAATCCTGTTCATTAAATGCATTACCAAGACTAAGCATTGGGATCGAATGCTCTACTTTTGTAAATCCTTCTAACGGCTTATCCCCTACCCGCTGTGTAGGTGAATCAACTGTTATTAGTTCTGGAAAAGCTTCCTCCAGCTGCCGTAGCTCCTGTAGCTTTTCATCATATTCTGCATCAGGAACAGTTGGCTTATCGAGCACATGGTACTCATAGCTATATTGATTTAATACCTCTCGTAATGCTTGGATTTTTTCCTGTGCTTGTTGTTTGTCCACCAGCAAGCACCTCCCTACTGTTTCGTTATTGGAGCAAATTTAGCAAGCAAACGCTTGATTCCTGTTGGGGCAGGAAAAGCTACATCGAGCTCCAGTCCTTCGCCTTCTCCCTGTACCTTCACAACCGTTCCGACACCCCACTTTTTATGTGCTGCTTTATCACCGGGCTGCCATGATTCGCTTTCTGCACCTGTTGTTGTTTGGAGTTTTTGCGCTTTTCGCTTTAATGAAGCAGGCTGTCCCTGCGTTCTTCGATTTGCAAAAGCATTTCCAAACATTGTTGTTCGTGCTTGTTCGATTCCATCCATGAGCTCTTCAGGGATTTCATTAATGAATCGACTAATTGGATTCATATTTGTTCTTCCATATAAGGTACGCATTTTTGCGTGTGTAAGAAATAACTTTTGTTCTGCTCTTGTTATTCCAACATAAGCAAGTCGGCGTTCTTCCTCCATCTCGTCGTCATCAAATAACGAACGACTATGTGGGAATACATTTTCCTCCATCCCAATTAAGAATACGACTGGGAATTCCAATCCTTTCGCTGCGTGTAATGTCATCAATGTTATTTTTTCGTTATTATCAGGATCTGCTTCGTCGACCCGATCAATATCCGCAATTAAAGCAAGGTCTGTTAAAAAGGCAATTAATGTTTTGTCGGCCGCGTTTTTTTCGAAATCCTGAGTAACCGTCATAAATTCCTCAAGGTTTTCTAAACGACTTTGTGCTTCAATTGTCCGTTCGTTTTTCAGCATTTCTTCATAGCCAGAGCGGGTTAATACAGCTTCTACCATGTCGGTTGCTGTTAAAAATTCTTGTTGCTCATGGAGTGTTCGAATAAGGTCACCAAACGCTGCGAGCGCATTTGCCGCCTTTTTCGATACACCGGTAAAATCAACTTCCTTTACTGCATCATAAAACGAAATCCCGTGTTCCATTGCATAAACCCGCAAACGATCGATAGAGGTTTTTCCAACCCCGCGCTTTGGCTCGTTCACTACTCGTTCAAAGCTAATGTCATCATCTGGATTCGTAATTAATCGTAAATACGCAATCATGTCTTTAATCTCTTTACGATCGTAGAATTTCGTGCCACCAACCATTTGATAGCTTACACCTGATTTAACAAACGTATCCTCAATTGCACGTGATTGCGCGTTTGTTCGATATAATATCGCGATATCGCTCGGCTTATAGCCTTCTTCTCGAACTAATGCTTGGATTTTATCTGTTACGTAAAGCGCTTCTTCCTGTTCCGTTGCGCCTTGGAAATACGTAATTTTTTGTCCATCTGGGTTTTCGGTCCACAGATTTTTCGGCTTGCGACTAGAATTATTGCTGATTACTTTATTTGCCGCCTGTAATATAGACTTCGTCGAGCGATAATTTTGCTCGAGAAAAATCGATTGTGCAGCTGGATAGTCTTTTTCAAAGGTAAGAATGTTCGTAATATCGGCTCCTCGCCAACGATAAATAGACTGGTCAGAGTCCCCAACCACACAAATGTTTTGAAAACGACTGGCAAGCTGTTTTACTAAATAATATTGTGCATGGTTCGTATCTTGATACTCATCCACATGAATGTATTGAAAGCGTCGCTGATAATATTCCAAAACCTCTGGCACACGTTGAAACAAGTGAATCGTCTGCATGATTAAATCATCAAAATCCAGTGACTGGTTTTTTCGTAATATTTTTTGATAAGCAGTGTACACGTTGGAAACCTGCCGATTATAAAAATCGCCAACCTGTTCTGCAAATTTTTCTGGTGTTACTAGCTCATTTTTAGCCGCACTAATTTGTCCGAGCATTGCACGCGGATCAAATTTTTTCGGATCAATATTCAAATTCTTTAATACTTGCTTTACAACAGAAAGCTGATCACCACTATCCAAAATTGTAAAGTTACGATTATAACCGATGCGATCGATATCTCTTCGCAGTATCCGTACACACATCGAGTGAAAGGTTGATACCCACATATATTCACTTTCAGGGCCTACTAATCTCCCGACCCTGTCTTTCATTTCACGCGCTGCTTTGTTCGTAAAGGTAATCGCCAAAATATTCCGAGGCGCGACACCCTTCTCTTCCATCAAATAAGCAATGCGGTGTGTTAGCACTCGCGTTTTTCCACTTCCTGCACCTGCCATAATTAAGAGCGGTCCATCTGTATGCTTTACCGCTTCAAGTTGTTGTTTATTTAGTCCTTTTAATAAATCATTTGTTGCTGGACTCATTATTGCTCACCACCCAAAAAATTGTTCAATCTCTATCTAACTGTATGCAACTATTTAATCTATTTCACTGCATCTACTGTTCGGATTGCTTCCTCAAAGTTCGTGTACAGGCTATTTCCTACAATAATCACATCCGCATGCTGCTTCATTTCTTTCGCCTGTTCCACACTTTCGATCCCACCACCATAAAATAGCAATGTCTCCTCAAGCTGACCTTTTACTTTTTCAACGAGCTGCGGATCACCATATGTACCGCTATATTCCATATAAAATATCGGTAAATGAAATACATTCTCTACCATATAAGCATACGCTTCTACATCCATTTCATTAGGGAGCGTACAATTTGTTGTCGTAAAGGCTTTCGCCGATTCATTTAGAATACAATAGCCTTCGACAAATATTTCATTCCAATCCATGATATCCTTATATTGCTTAATGGCTTCATGCTGGATATCCATCATCCATTTTTTCTCTGTGCTATTCAATACCATCGGGATAAAATAATGATCAAACCCCGGGGTAATCATTTCCATATTCGAAACCTCTAATATACACGGAACCGTATAGCGTCGGATGCTTGATAATAAATCGAGCACATTGTCCAATGTAACATCATCTGTTCCACCGACAATAATCGCATCTGTACCTGACTCACATACCCGCTCCAGCTGTTCATCAGAAATTTCCTTTGCTGGATCTAGCTTAAACATATGCTTCCATTCATTTTTAATTGTATACAAAGGACTAAACCTCCATTATCATAATCCATTAGTTTATTATAGCAAAAATCGGTAGGGGAAAATAAGGAGAACCAAAAGTTTTTTCGAATACCTCTTCTAGATTACGATTTAGCGAGGTCTATCTATTGGCTTTTATTCAGAACCAAACGATAAGGGGCAGCTCATAAGCCTTGCATGACTTATGGGTTGCCCCTCCATTATTTTTCTTTCTTTTTTTTCATACGATCGAGAACCATTTTATACCCGTCACTACCATAATTAATACATCTGCGCACCCGGGATATCGTAGCAGTGGATGCTTTTGTTTCTTTTTCGATGACACTATATGTTTGTCCTTCGGTTAGCATTTTGGCAACCTGAAGCCGCTGAGAAATCGAATGGATTTCACTCATCGTCGCAATATCATCAAAAAAGCGATAGCATTCTTCTCGATCCTTTAATGAGAGAATCGCATCAAAAAGCTGATCTAGCTGTTCCCCTCGTAACTTATCAATTTGCATATAAGACGCCTCCTGCACTACTCATTTGAAACATGTACAGACTGTTCCAATCCAGGGCTTGACGGAATAACATTAATCCATGTTTTTCCTGGTACGAATCCGACAGGCTGTCCATCCTTTATTGGTAGAATTCGGCCATTTCGATTTTCCCATTGCAGCTTCTGAAGCTTTCCTTTTTGTAGTAAGTATGCTTCTCCACCTGATTCGATGTCAACTGCTCGTCTACCATCATCATCAATGATTTCATGATGCGTTTGGATAATAAATACGTTGTCTGCTTGAATGGCTTCCTTTGTTTCTAATTCTACGGTTTGTTCACGATCATTCGAGCGATTATATTTCCCACTTGCTTCATCATAATCATATTCTACAATTTCCATTGGATTTGTTGAATAGACAATTTCAACATGTGCTGCTTGCTCACCCTCAAGCGCACTTATTTCATCCTTCGTTAAAAACGGCAATGACTCATAATTCCGTTTCATATCGTAGCCCTTTTCTTCTGCAACATCGACTACTGCATCAAACTGTAAATAGGAATTATGCGGTGCTTTTCGGAAGCTTTCGCGCTTAAAAAGATGTCCGTCATTATCATAATACGCACCATTTAAATGCTCAATTCCGCGTGTCTTAATCATGTCATCCACAAATCGAGCAGCACCATGATAAATATAAAGTGCATCATAGCCATTTGCCAACTCAAAATAGTATTCTCTTGCGCTTCGAACTGGCCCCACAACCTCTGGCTGCTCACTTTGGAATAATGCTAAAAAACGTGTGATTTTTCCTTCTGCTAATATTTCAAAAACGATATCCGCTTTTGATAATCCCGTTTGTGGTCTTGCATTGGAATGATTGTTTACCATCACACCAACAATTCGTTGATCCACTTTTTCATTTGTTCCAATCCCAGTTAACGGATACACATCCTTAGGTGCTTGAGACTTTTCCGAAACCTTATTCTCTCTGTCTTCATTGTCTTCTGCTTTTTGATCGTCCTTGGAGCATGCTGTCAATGCAAATACCGTAATAGCAACTACGAATAAAATTGATACCCATTTTTTCATTTCCCCAACACCTTCTACTAAAGTTGATTTTTTAATTCTATGTTATTTTTTTATCAAATAAGCCTCGCTTGATTGTCGTTTAATTTTCAGGGATAAATGCACACACGCTTCCTAAAAAAATCTATCGTATCTACGAGAGCTTATTTAAATCAGTAGGGAGTTTGAACGGACGCTATTTCAAGGAGTCTCACCCTTTTTCAACCGCTTGATCATAAAAAAACTGTTTCCCCAGCTTCGCTTCTGCAAATGAAGTAAAAGCAAATAACAGAAGCTAGACTAATTGAATAGCTCAGCTTCTATTATATGCTATCGCATCGTAGCTGGGAAGAGGACAGCTTTTTTCTTTATATCCATAATCCCTTGCTGGGTAATACGAATATAGGGCAAATGCGTAGAGGATAAAAATAAGATACTATATATCGGATCAGCAAATGGATAACCAAATGCTTCTAAATGCTGCTTCAACTCTTTTTCCTTGGCAATTAATGTCTCCATTCCCCCATCAAACATAACCCCACCTAGTGTAAGTGGAATTTCGATAAGCACCTCTCTTTGATGCACAACAACAATTCCTCCACCAATCGCTTTCATTCTTTTCCAAGCGAGAAGGAGATCTGGCTTACTCTTACCAATAAAGACAATATCACCTGTTGTAGAATACGAGCTAGCAATTGCTCCTAGACGGTTTGTAAATCCTTTTATTGTCGTATTAACCCGCCACTTTCCTTCCCTGTCCAAAAGAAGTAAAAAAGCATCTTGTCGGTTATCTGGCAGAATATCTGGCGTGAGATCTGTTTGAATCACATATGGCTTCATAATAACGTCATTCACCATCTCTAATCCAAGTGGTAATGAGAATTGTAAATCATGTATTGTAAGATCCCAATCCACGGCAAATGAATCGATCCCATAATCTTGCCAATCTATCGTTCGTGCACGCTCCACTTCTTCGCCATTTCGAACAAGCCATTTTCCTTTTGCGATGACATCTACCGGGTGTGGATTATCCTTCGCCGCTAACATATTTATATGTGCGACGCGTCCAGGAGCGATGCTGCCGAGCTGTTCTTCCATTCGTAAATGCTTTGCCGCGTTAAAGGAAGCCATTCGATACGCTTCTTCAACTGGCAGCCCATTTTCAATTGCAATTTCAATACAAACATTTAATAATCCACGTTCATAAAAAGCAGGTGTTGCCCCATCTGTTGTCATTGTCAGATGGTCAAAGGTCGTCAGCTGCTCTTGTAGCATTTCAGAAATAAGCTTTGGCAGGTCAGGTCGAATAGAAGAATAGCGTAAGCCAACCTCATAACCAAGCTGCAGCCTTTTGACAATATCCTTTCCAGAGATAGACTCATGGTCCCCACTCGCCCCTAAAAGCTTTAGCTTTGTTAATGTTTCTTCTGATGCCCCTGGAAAATGGCCTTCAACTGGTTTGCCAAGTCGCTTTGTTTCTTGAATCCAATACAGTAACCGATCATCACCATTTAAGAGATTTGGCCATGAAGTAAGCTCTCCTCCTTGCAGTACAGCAGGATGTGCTAACCAATCAAGGACAGTTCTCGTATTAAACAGCTTTTCCTCATCCTGTAAAGCAGTTTGCGAATCATATCGCGCCCACCAATACATCGATATTGGTAGCTTTTGAAACGCATCCAATAAAGAAAACGCTTTCTTGTCATCCATTAAAAAATGCCACATTAAGCTATCACTAACAAGGGTTGTGGTACCAAATTTAGCGGCATGATATGCAAGTTCTTCTGGATTATATAATTGGAAGGGATGTGCATGTGGTTCAATATACCCTGGAACAAGATACTTACCTGTACAATCCACGATTTCTGTTCCTTGTTGCTGAGATGGCATTGCATCACCTACGTATACAATCCGTTCATCATAAATCCAAATATTAGCCTCTAGCCATGCTTTCGTATACATATTTAAATAAACAGCATTTGTGAGAACTAATGTCGGAGATGTGATCCCATCTAAAACGCTAACATGCTTTCGTAATTCTCGATTTCTCCAATTCCAATTCTCCATCATAAAACAACTCTCCAGTGATTTTTGTAATTTTTTTTAGTTTAACACACTTTATGCTTTTACACTGTAAAGTTTTGAAGAATGAAAGTAAACTTTTTGTGACAAATTGCGAAATCTCTTTTTTTTCCTAAAAAAGGTAGGATTCTCCTTTGATAGCGTCAAGCTTGTTCGTACGAGAATAAAAGAAAGTGCCGCATATATATAACGACACATCAAGGTAATCTTATGTAGCTTTTCTGTTTCTTATAGCTCCTGCCCAATATCTTGACGGTAAAAAAACGAGTTTTGGTCTGAGCAAAGCGCTAATGTGCGATATACATTTTTTCTTGCTTCTTGTATATTCGCATGCTTTGCTCCAACAAGGAGGACCCGACCACCATCAGAAGTCAAACGGGCATCAGCTTTTGTCTGCTTCACTCCTGCATAAACAATAAAGGACCCATCCTCGAGAAGTTCTGGAACAGGCGCATCCTTTTTATATTGCTCTGGATAGCCTTCTGCTGCTAATACGACTCCTATACACGTTTCTTGTGCCCACGATAAATGCGGATTATTGCCTGCGAGAACATCTGTCAGCACTTGCAGCAAATCATTTTCTAGTAAAGGTAAAACAACCTGCGTTTCTGGATCACCAAAGCGCGTATTAAATTCAATCACCTTTGTACCTTCCGCTGTTTGAATTAACCCCGCATACAGAATCCCTGTAAATGGGCGGTTTTCTGCCCTCAGACCATCGACCGTTTTCTGTAAAACGGCTGTAGTTGCGTACGCTAGCATTTGTTGATCAACATCCTGAACAGGCGCATAAGCACCCATTCCACCTGTATTTGGTCCTTTGTCACCATCAAACGCACGCTTATGGTCACGAGCAGGCACCATTGGATACACCTTGTCATGATGAACAAATGCCATTAAAGAGAATTCTTTTCCCTCTAAAAACTCCTCGATTACAATCTTATTTCCTGCTTCCGCATATGCTTTAGCAACGAGCATATCATCAATGGCTTCATCGGCTGCCTCGATTGTTTCTGCGACAACAACGCCTTTCCCTGCTGCAAGACCATCTGCTTTAATGACGATTGGGACTCCTTTTTCTTTTACAAATTGCTTCGCTTTCGCTGCATCTGTAAATGCTTCATACTGTGCAGTAGGAATGGCATGTCTCATCATAAATGCTTTAGCAAAGCTTTTACTTCCTTCTACTATCGCCGCTTCTTTTGTAGGTGCAAAAATTGGTAGCCGTTCTTGCTGAAAGCGATTGGCGATTCCTGCCATGAGTGGGTTTTCTGGTCCGACAATCGTTAGGTCAATCTGATTTTCTTTGGCAAACGTGAGCAGTCCCTCGATATTCGTTTCTTTAATTGGTATACATTCTGCTATTTTTTCCATTCCGGCATTGCCTGGTGCAACATAGAGTTTATCAAGCTGGACACTCTTTGACAGCTTCATTGCAATACTATGCTCTCTTCCCCCACGTCCTACAACTAACACCTTCATGCATATGCCTCCTTGTATATGATGTTTAAACACTATTTTCCGCTTAGTACGTCTTACTCTATAAATTATTACACGTTACTTGCACTACAAGCGGACGTTTTCCACAGGTCTCTTTATGCAGATATATAGCTTGCTTTTTTCTACCTTCAAAGCTTTTTCTATTCTCTGAGAATGAATAGGTTTGCCCCTGTTTTTTATCGCTCGCTTCGAACAATATCATCGACCACGATTAATGTTTAAAATGACGAACCTTTGTAAACACCATCGCGATACCATTTTCGTTGCAAACATCAATCGAATCCTGGTCACGCTTTGATCCACCTGGTTGAATAATGGCAGTAATTCCAGCCTTTGCAGCTGCTTCTACTGTATCAGGCATTGGAAAGAATGCATCTGATGCAAGCACCGCACCAATTGCCTGCTCTTCAGCTTGGTTAATCGCGATAGTTGCAGCTCCGACACGGTTCATCTGTCCTGCCCCTATGCCAACCGTTTGTTGTTTTTTTGCCAGTACAATTGCATTGGACTTCACATGCTTTACTGCTTTCCAAGCAAACAGTAAATCACAGAGCTCTGCTTCTGTTGGCTTTCGTCTCGTTACAAACTCTAGGTCAGCTTCCTTCACACGTGCATGATCCATACTTTGGACGAGCAAGCCTCCATTTACACTTGTAAGCTTATGGCTCATTGAAGGAAGTTCGTCCATCGATAGGGTCAATAAACGGATGTTTTTCTTTGTTGTTAACAAAGCAAGTGCTTCCTCTGTAAAGCTTGGTGCGATGATAATCTCAAGAAAAATTCCGCTTAATTGCTCAGCTAGCGATTGATCGATTTCCTTATTCACCGCAACAATCCCTCCAAAAATAGAAATTGGGTCTGCTGCATATGCTTTTTGAAAAGCAGTGTACAAGGAATCAGCTACTCCAATGCCACACGGGTTCATATGCTTTACCGCAACAACTGTTGGCTCCTTGTACTCGCTGATAATTTCTAAGCAAGCATTTGCATCCTGAATGTTATTATAGGAAAGTGCTTTTCCATGAAGCTGCTTGGCTGCCGCGATACTTAATACTTCTTGCCGTGGATCACGATAAAATGCTGCACGCTGATGTGGATTTTCTCCATAGCGCAACGTTTGTACCTTTTCATAGGTAGCCGTGTATGTTTCCGGGAATTCATCATTGGTTATTTCGTTAAAAAAGCCAGAAATCATGGCATCATAATTTGCGGTATGACGAAACACTTTAGCTGCAAGCTGTTTCCGGAGCTCGTCATGTACTTTATTATTCTTCAGTGCTTCTAAGACGCGGGAATAATCTGCTGGATCGACAACAACGGTAATATTCTCATAGTTTTTGGCAGCTGCACGGAGCATTGTAGGCCCACCAATATCAATATTTTCTATTTTATCTGCTCGAGTAGCACCCTTTTTTAGGAGTGTCTGTTTAAATGGATATAAATTAACGATGACGATATCAATTCGTTCAATAGAATGTGCTTTTAACTGGCTTACATGCTCAGGATCTGCTTGCTTTGCTAAGATACCACCATGAATAAATGGGTGTAGCGTCTTCACTCTTCCATCTAGTATTTCTGGAAAACCAGTAATATCTTCTACAGAAATCGCCGGTATACCAGCTTTTTGGAGCGCTGTTAACGTTCCACCTGTTGAAATTATCTCATAGCCGAATTCTACTAACTGCTTAGCAAAATCAGTGATGCCTTGTTTGTCTGAGACACTAATTAGTGCACGTTTTTTCATTGTCTTTGCTCCTCATATAATAGTTATAATTCCGTTACATTTCACGAAAGCAGGACGCATACACAGCAGGCATACGCCTGTATCTGTCCTAGCTTCTCCTGGCTTGCTTCTTCAAGTAATAGTAGCCATACAGTTGAATAAATCCGGCCAATTAATTGCATTGCTATTTATTCGTACACGAATGGAGTAACAGATTAATTGTTTTCGGATACAAGCGATGCTCGACTTGATGTATTTTTTGTGTGAGTAAATCGAGCGTATCCTCTGGTGAAATAGCGACCGATTCCTGTGCAATAATCGCTCCCGTATCGATTCCTTCGTCAACGAAGTGAATGGTCACACCTGTTGTTCTCACTTTTCTATCCCATGCCTGACGAATTGCATCCTTACCCGGAAACGCCGGAAGCAGGGATGGATGAATATTAATAATCTTACCTTCATATGCTTCAAGTAGAATATGACCTATTATTCGCATATAGCCCGCCAGAAAGATCCATTCTATTTTTTCTTCGTGTAGCTTCTCTACGAGCATCTGCTCATAGTCTTGCTTTGATAAAAAACGTGTTGGATCAAATTGGATTGTTCTTAGCTGGAAATGACGTGCTTTCTGAACAACCTCGGCCTCCGCACGATCGCAAACGAGCATACAAATGTCACAGGCAAGCGTTGATTCCATCAAGGCTTGAAAATTACTGCCTGTTCCAGAAGCAAACACAGCAGCTTTCGGTTGCTTTACCACTGTATTTGAACCCCCTCTTTTTCGATCACTTCGCCGATAATAGCTGCAATTTCACCTTCTGTCTGTAAGCATTCTACTACGTTTTGCGCTACCGACTTATCGACAACAACTGCCATACCGATTCCCATATTAAAGACCCCAGCCATTTCCTCTAAAGAAAGATTTCCTCTTTGTTGAATATATGTAAATATGTCTGGCAGCTGCCAAGAGGAAGCATCTAGCTTTACTCCTAAGCCTTGTGGCAGCATACGAGGGATATTTTCATAAAATCCGCCACCAGTAATGTGTGAAATCCCTTTTATCGTAGTTATTTTTGCAATAGCTGCAATTTGCTTTGCATAAATTTTTGTTGGGGTAAGCAAAATCTCGCCTAACGTTTTTTCAAAGCCTTGTGGAATTGCTTGAAGATTACTTTCTGCCAATACTTTGCGTACAAGAGAAAATCCATTCGAATGAAGCCCGCTCGATGGTAAGCCAATTACTAGATCACCGATAGTGATGGCATCTCCTGTAATCAGCTTTGATTTTTCAGCAATACCTACCGTAAACCCTGCAAGATCATATTCATCCGCTTCATACATTCCCGGCATTTCTGCTGTTTCACCACCAATAAGGGCAGCACCTGCTTGTATACAACCATCCGCAATTCCAGCAACAAGCTGCTCTATTTTTTCGGGATTATTTTTCCCACACGCTATGTAATCAAGAAAGAATAAAGGCTGTGCTCCTTGTGCGATAATATCGTTTACACACATTGCTACAAGGTCAATGCCAACGGTGTGATGAATATTCATTTCCATTGCAAGCTTTAATTTTGTTCCTACGCCATCTGTTCCAGTTACAAGTACTGGCTCACGGTAGGAAAAACCACTTAAATCAAACAACCCAGCAAAGGCACCAATTCCCCCGAGAACCTCTGGTCTTGTTGTTTTTGCAATATGCTTTTTCATTCGCTCAACCGCTTCATAGCCCTTTTCTACATCAACGCCCGCATCTTTATATATATTCGACATTCTCTTCACACCTCAGCCCTTTTATTATTGTTGCTTCCACGTTGTTTGCAGCTGTTTTTCCACCACTGGATAATTCCCAGTAAAGCACGCTGTACAAACGCCTTGATGAATTGTCCGATCCTTTACAATTGCGCGTTCTAAGCCTTCTGGACTTAAATAAGCTAGGCTGTCAGCACCTATTTTTTTGCAAACTCCCTCTAGTGAATAGTTAGCGGCAATTAATTCCTGCTTCGTGGACATATCAATCCCATAGTAACAAGGGTTTTTTACTGCTGGAGAAGCAATTCGTACATGCACCTCTAGCGCACCTGCTTCCTTAAGCATGCGGACAATTCTCATACTCGTCGTTCCTCTAACAATGGAATCATCGATCATAACGATGCGTTTTCCTTCCACAATGCTGTGCAGTGGTGATAGCTTCATTTTGACCCCTTGCTCCCGCAGTGTCTGCGAGGGTTTGATAAATGTTCGCCCTACATACCGATTCTTAATAAGACCCATTTCATATGGAAGACCACTTTGCTCCGCATAACCAATTGCAGCAGAAATACTTGAATCAGGTACACCTGTTACGACATCAGCATTTACTGGCGCTTCCTTTGCCAGTTCCATTCCCATGCGCTTCCTAGAAGCGTGAACATTCACATAATTCAAGTTGCTATCTGGTCGTGAAAAATAAACATATTCCATCCCACATAGCTTGCGTTGCTCACGAATCGCAAAGCGGTTCGATTCGATACCTTCATCACTTATCGTTAAAATTTCTCCTGGTAATACTTCACGTTCAAAAGTTGCACCAATAATATCAAACGCACATGTCTCAGATGCAACAACATAGCCTTCACCAAGCCTACCTATCGACAATGGCCGAATACCATGTGGATCAAGGGCAACGTAGAGCCTTTCTTCAGATAAGACGATAAAAGCATAAGCTCCAATCATTTTCTCTAACGCATCAGCAAGAGATGCAACAGTAATTGCATTGCCATTCCGTTTAATCAGATGTGCAAGAAGCTCTGTATCTGCCTTTGTTTGAAAAATACTGCCTTCGTTTTCTAGTTCGCCACGAAGCTGATGTGCATTCATGACATTACCGATATGCGCGAACGCCATACTCCCAGACTGAGAATGAAAGAGATGGGGCTGAACATTATCTAGCCCGCCATCCCCGTTTACAATATAATGAACATGACCAACTGCTGCGCGTCCGCTAAGCCGCTCAAATTGGGCACGACTAAATACATCATTTACTAATCCAACTTCTTTATGCAGCTTTAGCTGTTGCCCATCACTCGTTACGATGCCAGCCCCATCTTGCCCACGATGCTGCAGGGCATGAAGCCCGTAATACGTAATTTCTGCCGCATTTTCATGTCCCCAAATCGCAAACATTATCCATGCCCCACTTTTGTTTTATTTCAGCTTTGCTGGAATAGCTTCTCGCCATAGCTTGCTGAGCGTTTTAACCTCTTCTTCAATGACTGTCTTACCATTCACCTTTACAATCATTCTTGAATCATCCGTTACATACCCAATATGCTGTCCATTCTCAAGCAATGTCTCAAACTGTTCCTTATGCTCGCGTTTTACTGTTACAACAAAGCGTGACTGGCTTTCACTAAATAATTGTGTTGTACTATCACCTACTAGCTCTACCTCGAGTCCGAGCTCTTTTTTAGAAAACACGCTTTCTGCTAGCGCAACAGCTAGCCCTCCTTCTGACAGATCATGTGCAGAAGAGACAATTCCTGCTGCAATGGCTTGTAAAAGCTGTTCTTGACGTTTTCGCTCTACTTCCAAATCTAGTATTGGAGCTCTCCCAGCATATTTTCCTTCCAACACAAATTGAAGCTCACTACCACCAAACTCAGGTTTCGTTTCACCAATTACGTAAATAAGATCGCCTGCCGTCTGAAAATGACTCGGAGTAATATGATCTAATGAGGTATATAGACCAACCATGCCAATAATCGGTGTTGGAAAAATTGCTTTTCCTTTTGATTGATTATATAAAGAAACATTTCCACTAATAACTGGCGTACCAAGCATGTCACATGCCTTACTAATACCAGCTACACTTTTTTCCATTTGCCAAAATACTTCTGGATTCGTTGGGTTTCCGTAGTTCAGCCCATCGGTTAGTGCGAGTGGCTTCGCTCCTGAAGCTACAAGATTCCTTGCTGCCTCTGCTACCGCAATACTTCCCCCTACCTCTGGATCAAGGTAAATATACCGTGAATTACAATCGGTTGTTATTGCAATTGCTTTTTCACTATCAGCTATTTTCACTACTGCTGCATCTGATCCCGGCCCAACCATTGTTTGCTGCTGTGCTTCTGAATCAAATTGTGAATACGCCCATTCCTTCGATGCGATCGTCGGTTGCTGCAAAAGCGTACGCAGCATTTCTGCAGGGTTATCAACCTTAGGAAGAAAAGCAGGCATTGCTTGAAACTCCTGATAATAAGTCGCTTCCTTTGCAGGTAATTCATAAACAGGTGCATCCTCCGCTAAGGCGTCAACTGGGATATCCGCCATCATTTCTCCGTGTTGGATAATGCGAAATGCTTTTTCCGCGATTACTTTACCAACTACGACTGCAGACACATCATGCTTAGAGAAAATATCGATAATCTCTTGCTCTCTCCCTTTTTTCACTACAAGCAGCATACGCTCCTGCGATTCAGAGAGCATGAGCTCATATGCGGTCATATTCTTTTCACGCTGCGGAACGAGGTCCAAATTCATTTCAATTCCGGTACCTGCCTTACTTGCCATTTCACTTGCTGACGAAGTAAGTCCTGCTGCCCCCATATCTTGCATTCCAATTAATGCGTCCGAATGAATCGATTCCAAACAGGCAGAAATTAACCGCTTCTCTAGTTCTGGATTACCAATAGCAACGGCAGCCTGATTGGTCTCTGCTTCTTCTCCTAAATCATCGGAAGCAAATGTAGCCCCATGGATACCATCTCGGCCCGTGTCTCCTCCGGCATATATGACAAGGTTGCCAACTCCTGCTGCAATTCCTTTTTGCACTTCATCATGCTGAAGTAAGCCGACCACCATCGCATTCACTAATGGATTTTCCTCATAGCACGTATCAAATTGAATTTCACCACCAACAGTTGGAACCTCAATTGTATTTCCATAATGGGCAATCCCACGTACTACTTCTTGAAAAAGCTCTCTGGTTCGCGTGGAATCTAAACTGCCAAAGCGTAAGGAATTCAAGGCTGCAATTGGCTTTGCTCCCATTGAAAATACATCACGAACAATGCCGCCTACTCCAGTCGCAGCGGCTTCAAATGGCTCCACAGCGGATGGATGATTATGACTCTCCACTTTAAATACAACTGCTTGGTTATCTCCAATATCAACGACTCCAGCTCCTTCACCTGGACCTTGTAAAACGTGTGGCGCTTTTGTCGGGAACTTGCGCAGCAAAGGCTTTGATGTTTTATAGCTACAATGCTCTGACCACATGACTGAAAAAATTCCTACTTCCGTATAATTGGGTTGTCGCTTTAGAATCTCTTTTATCCGATGGAACTCTTCATCACTTAAGCCCATCTCACGATACAAGCCTTCTTTTTCAACTTCCTCTGCACTCGGTACATGCATTGTTTTCATCGTCGTCCCCTCCAATATTCGTTGTAATTTCCTAGAAAAAAACCTACAAGCTGTTGCCCACCTTTACACACTGACATAATTGGTTAGTCGTTCAAGCACTTGCTCATATACCTGGATTAGATCTCCTGTTCCTTGTCTAAATACGTCCTTATCTAGCTTTGCCTCTGTATCTTTATCCCAAAGGCGACACGTGTCTGGCGAAATTTCATCCGAAAGAATAATACGTCCATTTGACAACCGCCCAAACTCTAGCTTAAAATCTACTAACGTTAGATTAATAGATTGAAATAACAAACGAAGTGAAGTATTAATCTCAAATGCTTTCACTTTGATTTCATGAAGCTCAACAGAAGTAAGATCTGTTAAAAACTTTGCATGTTCATCATTGATTAGCGGATCGTTCAAGTCATCATTTTTGTAATATAGTTCTACTAATGGCGGAGAAAATACTTCTTTTTCTCTTAACCCAAGTCGTTTTACAATACTCCCTGCCGCTATATTGCGCACAACAATCTCAAGTGGAACAATCTCCGTTTTATGAACAAGCTGCTCTGTCTCATTTAATTTTTTAATAAAGTGACTTTCTATTTCTTGCTCCGCTAAGTAGGAAAAAATCGTTGCAGCAATTTCGTTATTTAAACGTCCCTTCCCTGGAAATACGTCTTTTTTCTTCCCATTAAAAGCGGTCGCATCATTTTTATATGATAATACGAGCTGTGCTTCATTACCTGAAGCTTGGTAAACCTTTTTTGCTTTTCCTTCATAAAGAAGCGCTGCTTTCACTTCACATCACCTCATTCACTTTATCGATAACTAAGCTCATTACAGTCCAATCCGTTCAAAAATCGCATCCACATTTTTCAAATGGTATGTGTAGTCAAAGCATGCATCAATTTCTGCTTGAGAAAGCAATTCGGTTATTTCCTTATCCTGTTCTACTAGCTCTTTAAAATGTGTTTCGGACTCCCAAGCTTGCATTGCTTTCGACTGGACAATATCATATGCCGTTTCTCGTACCATTCCTTTGTCAATAAGCGCTAAGAGCACACGCTGCGAAAAAATAACCCCGTGCGTTTTATCAATATTACGCTTCATATTTTCTGGAAACACGGTTAAATTTTCTAAAATATTACCAAATCGATTTAACATATAATTTAAAGCAATCGTTGCATCTGGTAAAATTACGCGCTCTGCAGAGGAATGTGAAATATCCCGCTCATGCCATAGAGCGACATTTTCATAGGCAGTAACCATATAGCCACGAAGCACACGAGCCATTCCAGTCATGTTTTCAGACCCGATTGGATTTCGTTTGTGCGGCATTGCCGAGGATCCTTTTTGACCTTTTCGGAATTGCTCCTCAACCTCACGTGTTTCTGTTTTTTGCAGGCCGCGTATTTCAGTCGCAAATTTCTCGATGGAGGTCGCAATTAATGCAAGCGTTGATACATATGCTGCATGACGGTCACGCTGCAACGTTTGTGTTGAAACAGGTGCAGGCGATAATCCTAGCTTTGAACAAACATACTTTTCCACAAATGGATCGATGTTTGCATAGGTTCCAACTGCTCCAGAAAGCTTTCCAAATTCAATATTTTTTGCGGCTAATTCAAAGCGTTCCAGGTTACGCTGCATTTCCTCATACCATAGCGCCAGCTTTAGCCCAAATGTGGTTGGCTCTGCGTGTACGCCATGGGTTCTTCCCATCATGACAGTATGCTTATGCTCCATTGCTCGCTGCTTTAATATGTCAATGAAACGATGTAAGTCTTTACGAATAATGGCATTTGCCTGCTTTAAGATAAAGGATAGTGCGGTATCCACTACATCCGTTGATGTTAAACCGTAATGCACCCATTTTCTTTCTTCACCTAACGTTTCAGAAACGGCGCGCGTGAATGCCACAACATCATGTCTTGTTTCCTGTTCAATTTCATAAATTCGTTCCATCTGAAAGGAGGCATTCGCTCGTAGCTTTTTAACATCATCACTTGGAATGACCCCGAGCTCACTCCATGCTTCACAGGCAAGCACTTCTACCTCAAGCCATGCCTTAAATTTATTCTCCTCCGTCCAAATTGCTCCCATTTCTTCTCTTGTATAACGTTCAATCATTGTATTTCCTCCTCCAACATGCTTAGCTGCTCATTTAATTGTTCCACTGTATCTGCAATAAAGGTAATATGCCCCATTTTTCGTTTTCTTTTCGCCTGTGCCTTTCCATAAAGGTGGATAAAGCCATCCGAGAGCTGTGGCATTACAGAAACAACTTTATCCATTGCTTCTCCAAGAATATTCACCATAACCGCACACTGCAAAGGCTGAACAGGAATGAGTGGCAAGCCACAAATAGCACGAACATGCTGGCTGAATTGTGAAATATTACAGCCTTCGATGGTATAATGCCCAGAATTATGTGGACGTGGTGCCATTTCGTTCAGAAAAATCGTCTCACCTTCCACAAACATTTCAATCGCAAATGTGCCAACAATATCCATTGCTTCCGCAAGCTTTCGTGTTGCTGCATATGCCTGTTCTTTTACTTTATCGCTCACATTCGCAGGAGCAATCGTCTTATGTAAAATATGTGTTCTATGCTCATTTTCAGCAAGTGGGAAAAACGTAATTTGTCCCGTAGTTCCACGAGTGAAAATAACCGAAATTTCTTTATCAAAGCGAATCCACTGTTCAACGATGCAATGCTGATGCTTTTCAGCAAATGCCGCCGCTTTTTCTTTATCAGCAAGTTCTTCCACAAGGAGCTGCCCCTTGCCATCATACCCTCCATGACAAGTTTTAATAACAGCAGGGAGTGGAACATGCTCAAAAGCGTTTTGGCATTCTTCCGCATTCGTAACAATCGCAAAGCGCGGTACAGGTAGTCCTAGCTGTTTCATAAATTGCTTTTCCTTTTCCCTGTTTTGCGTGATTTCTAAAGGGTACGCGCCTTGTGGGAGCTTTCCTTTCTTCACCATATAAGTAGCTGCATGAAGATCAACATTTTCAAATTCATACGTGATAACATCACTCTGTCTTGTTAGCGCGCTGATTGCATCCATATCATCATAAGCTGCCTCTATTTGTTGATCAGCAATTTGTGCTGCAGGACAATTTGGCGTCGGATCTAATACAACAATGCGATAGCCCATTTGTTTTGCTGCAATAGCCATCATTCTGCCAAGCTGTCCCCCACCTACGATTCCGATTGTTTGTGGTGGTAGAATATGCTTAATTTGTTGCAAGCTGCTCCCTCATTTCCGTTACCTTTTCTTCCATGCGCTTTCGTTGCGATAACAGACGCGCTGCAATTGCTTCATCATAGGTCCCAAGAATCTGTGCTGCGAGAATTGCCGCATTTATTGCCCCTGGTTTCCCAATCGCTACCGTAGCAGTTGGCACACCACCAGGCATTTGCACAATGGAAAGCAAGGAATCAAGTCCTTGAAGTGATGTACTTTGCACAGGCACACCGATTACAGGAAGTGTCGTTTGTGCCGCCACCATTCCAGGAAGATGTGCAGCACCTCCTGCGCCAGCGATAATTACCTTTAACCCCTGTTCTCGAGCAGAGGTAGCATAAGAAAACATATCATTCGGCGTCCGATGTGCGGAAATGATTTCTTTCTCATATGAAATGTCGAGCTCATCCAAGACCTGGCACGTATGCTTCATCGTTTCCCAATCTGAAATACTCCCCATGATCACACCAATTAAAGCCATAAGATCCCCTCTTTCATGTATTAACGCATATCAACATGTTAATGTTATGAAATTCTGATTCACTCCATTAAAAAAGCCTATTCGTCTCCCCAACTTACATGAGAGAAGACGAATAGGCGTAACGCCATAACGAAAAACATGCCGTCAGCAAAACAGGCTACATAACATTGTATAAGAGCCAGATTTCCTTCATCTTCCCTCATAGTCCAGCATTTACGGTGCTAGGTAGAGACTATCGGGCCATATCCCCGAAATTATATGAGGTACCGTATTCTTTTATCGGGTTAAGCATAACAAAGAGCAACATCGAGTGTCAACAGAAAACGAACATTTTTACAATAAAATTTTATAACGTTCGGATTTTGAGCTCTACGATAAAAAAATCTTCTTTTTACACATTTTTAAATTCCGATCATTTGGGATTGCTTTCACTTTGATTAGCATGAATCGTCTGTGCTTCAGTTGCTGCGCCAGAAGCGTTTCCTTTCTCTGCTTCCCGCCGTTTCACTTGAAAAAGTTTTCCTTTGCGAACCTGCTTCACCCAAAATCCACCATGTATTTGCTTTGGCTCATAAGCAATAATAAATGCCTTTGCATCGATTTGCTTTATCGTTTCATATAGCTTTAGCTCATATTTTCTTGGAGTTAAAATTTGCATGGCGAGTCGATCCCCATCCATACCATAGGCAAACCAGCTCGTGACACCATAGCCCTTATCCCGTAATTTCCGAGTAAAGTCAATGTCTGGGTTGGATGAAATAACGTTCACCGTAATATATCCAAGGGCAAGCTTTTCTTCAATTTTGGAACCAGCAATAACACCGAGACCATAACCAAGCGCGTATGCGACTAAATTTTGAATTTCATTTAAATTGTCTAATACGAGCCCTAATCCTAGCACATAAATGACGACTTCAAACATACTTATAAAGGCAGCAATATACCGCCGGCCCTTCATTGTTAAAATCATACGAATGGTAAAAAATGAAACGTAGACAATGTTAATAATCAAAATTATCGCGACCATCACATATGCATTACTTAGCAACATGTGCACCTCCTTATGCTCGTATTCTATTAGAATAACGTATTTTTTCATTTGGCGAAACGAAAATTTATCCGTTTTAGGCAATCACCTATTCCCGAAAGAAAGCATACACTATAGTAAACCTAATATGGAATCAGCGAGGTGATGGAATGGATCCTTTTCAACAAATGAATGATTGGAAAAAGAGCATGGATCATTTTTTTAGTGATTCATTTTGGAATCAGTTTGAAGGAATTGTTAAGCCTACTATACCCCAATTTAATATGTATCAATCTGATCACGAGCTATATTGCATTGTAAGTATTCCTGGTTTAGAATCAATCGATCATATTGATATTTATGTAGACTATGCAACATTAGAACTGAGAGGAGCGATTGAGATTAGCCCTCACGGTGAAAAAGCAGTAAAAGAAGAAATTATGCAAGGTGTGTTTGAACGAAGTATACAGCTTCCATTTCCTGTGCGCGCTGACAAGATTTCAGCAACCTATCGAGACGGATTAGTTCATATTAAGCTACACCGCTTGATATCTGATTCAAGTAGGCGAAACAAAGTCAATGTTCGCTTGTTAGACGATGAATAATATAGTTATTCCTATAAAGTAAAACTCTATCTGCGGAAGGTACTGCAAGTTACAAGTTACATGTAGAATAAAAATACAACCACACCGAAATGGAATGGTTGTATTTTTTATTTCCTTATTCTTTAATCAGGGCGATTGGCATCTTGTCCATTTGGACCGTACACACGTTTTTTTGTCGATGATTCCTTCCCATTCAAACGTTTGTTTAAGGACGTTCGCCAATTTTCTGCGAGCAGCTCACAATGCGATAATTCATATGCTAAGTGAAGCTCCTCTTTCCTTACATACATAATTTCATTGCAGGCGGCGATCGTCCACTCTGGATAAGGCCTATCAATCAATTCTAGATCAATTCCTGAGATTACATGGCCTTCTTCTAGCACACGAAAATACCAGCCGGTTCGACCACTATTTTGAATGCGCAAGGCCAGGTCAATCAGCTTAAACCTTCTTGCCGGCTTCCAGCAGGGGCGACGGGGTTGCGATACTTGAATAATCGCATCCCCAAAACGGTACGTATCGCCAATACAAACCGTAAATTCATCCATCTCTAACACTGCAAGATTTTCACCCATTGCCCCCAAATCGATATCGGTCCTGTTTAGCTCTTGCTGCCAAGCTGCATAGTGCTTAATCGGATAAGCAAAAACAGCTTTTTCCGGGCCTCCATGATTCATCTTATCTGCTACTTCATCGCCAGCTAATCCAGTTTTGCCTAACCAGAGCTGGTTTTCTTCTGCTTCTTTAAACATGCCCGTTTCCCAAGGACGCTCCATTCGATCCGTTGCCGCTTCGCTTCCGAGTGAGCGCACCTTTCCAGTAAAAATCTTATGTACAAACGGTTCGTTCATTCTATCACTTCCATTTTAATTTATGATAAAATTAGTTCACTATCTATCATTCTACTGTAATTAAGCCTTACTTTCATTACTTATTGAAGGAAAAGAGGAAAATACATTGAATACATTAAAAAAAGCGACATTTGCAGGCGGATGCTTTTGGTGCATGGTTAAGCCCTTTGATCAATGGGACGGTGTTCATCAAATCATTTCGGGATATACAGGTGGACATATTGAAAACCCAACCTATGAAGATGTAAAGCAAGGAAACACTGGCCATTATGAAGCAGTTGAAATTCTGTATGATGAAGCCATCATTTCCTATGAAGAAATTCTAGAAATATATTGGCGACAAATCGACCCGACAGATGACGGCGGGCAGTTTCATGATCGCGGTGATTCCTATCGGACAGCGATTTTTTATCATGATGAAACACAGAAAAAACAAGCTGCGGATTCCAGACTAGCACTAGAAAATAGCAAGCTATTTTCCAAGCCTATTGTCACGAAAATTCTTCCAGCACAGCCGTTTTATGTGGCGGAAGATTACCACCAAGATTTTTATAAAAAGAATCCAACCGAATATGAGGCCGATCGTGCAAAATCAGGACGAGATTCATTTATTGATGATACGTGGAGAACCTCTAATAAAAAGGATACGCATTCAAGTTAGCACTTGAATGCTTTTTGTTTTCAAAAATTATCGTACGTTGTTATCATCGAATTTTCCACAAACTAATAGTATAATAAGCTCTAATGACTCTAAACAGATTAGGAGCGACAACATGCCTCAAAAAGAATCATTACTTCCATTAAAAATGCTATTATTCAGCTTTCATGCTACAAATACTATCATTTTGAGCTTTCTACCATTATATTTACGCTATAAAGGACTAAATGGCACGGAAATTGGCTGGGTGCTTGCCGTAGGTCCACTCGCGTCTATTTTTTCTCAGCCGTTCTGGGGCTACATGAGTGATAAATATAAAACGGTGAAACGCATGCTGTTAATATGCGTATTCGGTCTATTAATCAGTTCGGTGCTTTTCTTTCAAATGAACAGCTTAGTAGCAATTCTAGTCATGGGAGCTATCTTCTACTTTTTCACCACACCAATTGGTGCACTCGGAGATAGCCTTGCCCAGCGTCGTGCCGATGACCTTAACGTATCCTTTGGCACGATTCGTATGTGGGGATCTATCGGATTTGCGACCTCTTCCCTTCTCATTGGTGAGTTTTTAGCAAGAGTTGGTGTCCAATATATGATCTGGCCGTATTTAGCATTTGGTCTTATGGCACTTTTCGTTGTGTTCCGTCTCCAGGATGTTAAAGTAGACGCAGACCCTGTGCAGCTAAAGGATGTCGGATTACTAGTTAAAAATAAACCCTTCGTTTTCTTTATGCTATTATTAATGCTGCTCGCGATTTCCCACCGTGCGAACGATAGCTTTATCGGGCTTTATATCGCCCAGCTCGGTGGCAGCGAAGGGCTCGTTGGCCTTGCCTGGTTTGTCGGCGTATCAAGTGAAGCAATTGTATTTGCATTTGCTGGCTTTTGGTTTCGTAAATATCGCCCACTCTTTTTTATCATCGTTGCCGGTGTCTTATATAGTATTCGGTGGTTTTTATATGCAGCTGCAGACGATGCAGCTTACATTATCGCGCTTCAATTCTTGCATGGATTAACCTTTGGTGTGTTTTATACAGCATCCTTGGATTATGTGACACGACTCATCCCGAAACTCTTACAGTCTACAGGGCATCTTATATTTTATGCCGTGTTTTTCGGAATATCAGGTATTATCGGATCGCTCGTAGGTGGTGCACTCATTGATTCGTTCGGTGGATCAACCCTTTACATGGTTATGGGCTGGCTCACAACTGTAGGTACGATTTGTTTCTTTATCTATCATAGTGTCACCTATGGCAAAAAAGCCGCATCACATTAAGCACAAAAAAACTTCCACTACATTCGTGGAAGTTTTTTTCATTGTCTATGATAAGAAGATAAAGTACAAAATAAAGATTACAAATAGAAAGTACATGACAGGATGAACTTCTTTCACACGTCCTTTTAGGATCATTGTGATTGGATAGAAAATAAAGCCAATCGCAATACCTGTTGCAATACTATATGTTAAAGGCATTGCAATAATTGTTAGGAAAGCTGGTACCGCAATTTCGAATTGATCCCAATCAATGTTCTTCAAGGACGAAGACATTAAGACACCTACAATGATTAATGCCGGAGCCGTTACTTGTGGTGTTACAACACTAAGCAATGGCGAGAAGAATAGCGCCAACAGGAAGAATCCCGCTGTGACGATGGCAGTGAATCCAGTTCGTCCACCAGCACCAACACCCGCAGTTGATTCCACATAAGATGTCGTTGTAGATGTTCCAACAATCGCACCTGTTACCGTTGCTGCTGAATCAGCAAATAGTGCTTTACCAGCACGTGGAAGCTTATTATCCTTCATTAATCCAGCTTGTGTTGCAACTGCAACAAGCGTACCTGCCGTATCAAAAAAGTCAACGAATAAAAACGTTAAAATAACAACAAGCATTTGTAAAGTGAACACTTCACCAAAATGAGAGAAAGCTTGCCCAAATGTAGGTGCTAAGCTCGGAACTTCACCAACAATACCAGATATGCCATTTGGCGGATCGATTAACCCAGCAAACATACCTACAATAGCGGTTAAGATCATTCCGTAAAAAATACCGCCTTTAATTCCTAGTGCTAATAAAATAACCGATACTACAATTCCAAAGATAGCAAGCAATGTTGTCGATTGAGATAGATCACCGATTGCTACTAATGTAGCTTCATTTCCAACAATGATACCTGCATTCTGAAAGCCGATAAAAGCAATGAACAAACCAATTCCAGCCCCAACTGCCATTTTCAAATTAGATGGGATGGCATTAATAATTTTTTCTCGCAAGCCGGTTAACGTTAAAACAATAAAAATAAGACCCGAAACAAGCACACCAGCTAAAGCAGTTTCCCACGGAATTCCGTAGCCTAGCACAACCGTATATGCGAAAAAGGCATTCAAACCCATCCCAGGTGCAAGTGCAACTGGATACTTCGCAATAATCCCCATGAACAATGTACCAACAGCAGCTGCAATCGCAGTAGCGGTAAACACTGCTCCCTGATCCATCCGCGTCATTCCCTCAGGAAGATCGATCCCAGCAAGCGACAACGTGGATGGATTGACGAACAAAATATATGCCATAGCAAGGAAGGTTGTCATTCCCGCCATAAACTCTGTTCGATAATTGGTGCCAAACTTTTCAAACTCAAAATACTTTTTCATGATGATATCCTCCTCGTTTTTTAGGAAAAAGTAAAAAAGCACACCAGACCTTTTGTGGCCAAGTGCGCTACCGATAAACAAAGCAGGAAAAAGAATCAAAAGCAAATCGCAGCATAGGCAATATGTGCGATGCTTTATCCTTATTTACACTGCGTAGTCGGACCATTTACGGTGGTTCGGTAGAGACTTATGGGCCATATTCCCCAAATTATACGCAAACATATTCAATTGAACTAACGTATGCTGTTATTCTACTATCGATTTCACTTTCCGTCAACAAAAACCGAACTATTTTTACATTATTTTATTTAATGTTCGATTATTAGTGATATTAGGTAGCAATTTCATCTATTAAACTCTTTTTTTTTAAGCGTTTATATTTTCCTATCTCTAACGAAATATCTGTATCGTGGTTGTAAAAAGTAATCATTATTTACTGGGTATTCATTTTTTTAATGCCATTTAACTTATCCGGATTCCGTACTAAATAGATATTGGAGATAGCATTATTCTTGATGTGAAACAACACGACACTATCAATATATTTATTTATTCGTATTATAAGCCCATACTGCCCATTTATATTTGTTCTTTCAATGTGCAAAGCTTCATCACTTTTAGATACTTTACGATATAGGCCAATAAGAAAGCTGGCAACGTTTTTGCTGGATTTGATAGGCTGAACAGCGGCAGTAACCTTTCCGCCTCCATCGGCGATCAGCACAACATCTTCTGCTAGCATAGATATAATTTCATCTACATTATCCTGTTCTATTACCCTAAGGAATCTATTAATCCATTGTCTACTAGCTGTTTCCGATTGAATGTTTAACTCAGTGGGTACTCCTAATTTTTCTCGCGCACGACTGTTTATTTTTCGGCAATTCACTTCACTTTTATTAACAATACTGGAAATTTCATTATACTTAAACCCGATTGCCTCATGTAGTACGAACACGGCTCTTTCTTCAGGAGATAATCTTTCTAACATTACGAGTACAGCGTAAGCTAACTGCTCATCACGAATAACCGCTTCAGAGGTTTGATCTTCCAAGGTAACAATCGGTTCAGGAAGCCATTCACCAATGTACTGCTCTTTCCGATGTCGTGCACTTTTCAGTAAATCCTTACAGCGATTTGTTACCATTTTACATAGGTATGCCCTGGGTTCATCCAGTCGGTCTCGATCCAAATCATTTAATTTCAGAAAAGTATCTTGCACAACATCTTCTGCATCTATTGCTGAACCTGTCATTTGATAAGCAAGTGAAAAGAGCAATCCTTTATATTCCTTATATAGTTCTTTCACCTCACCACCCCATTCAATTCTCATTACTTTCTTTAATTAGACTAGCGGAATTCCATGTCCACTTTCTTATTTGCCACCCAAGCTTCCCTGTTAATATAATGTCTAATCCCCATTTACGTACCCATGCCATCCCATCCCGTGGTCCTAACCCGAAACAGAAAAATTCAACAAAGCTTTTATGACTAGGTGCCCGCCCTCCTTCAAGATCAGCCAATAAAATTTTTGCGAGTCTTTCAGCTTGGGCAATCGCTTCCTTACATGTCTTCCCATCTTCCAAGCCAGTTAAAGGGTCCACAATCCTGGCACAATCACCAATACTATACACATATTGAGTACCTTGAACACGATAGCATTCATCTACCATAACGTGACCTTCTGAATTAGTTGGTAGACCTAAGTTGTTCACAAGGGAATTAGGTATCTGTCCCAGAGTCCATATACAAAGTCCTGCTGATAGCTGCTCTCCGTTTGATAATGTCAGTATACCATTTTTCTCCTTCATTACTTTTGTTCCGTGTATGACCGTAATTCCAAGATTCAAAAGTTTATTTTCTAGCTTCTCGCTCACTTTTTCTGGTCCATTTGGAAATAATCTATCTTTCGAATTGAATAGATATATGCTTACTAGGCTAGGATCAAACCCTGACTGTTTAACTAATTCTTGAACGGAATACGCCAGTTCAGCTGAAGTTTCTATTCCGCTTAAACCAGCTCCAGCCACAGCAATTGTACATAGCCTTTGACGTTCTATTGCATTCGTTTCTGTTAATGCTTTTTTGACATTCGTTTGCCATATGTGCCGGATTTTCACGGCATCGTCAACACAAGATAAAGCTATTCCACCTTTTGAAGAATCTGGTTTTTTTACAACACTCCCGACTGCCGACACAAGAAGATCGTAGTTCATTTCATCTTCATTTCCATTGGAATCTATATATAGGATACTTTTTACATTTGAATTTATTTTAGTTACAGTTGCCTGAACAATCTCAATTCCATTAGGAAACAATCTGGTCAGTGGGACAGTAATTTCATTTTTGTTTACTGCGGGTTTAAAAAGTAATACCTTTCGCAAGTGGTAAGAATTCTTGTCAATTAATACAAGCCTTAATCGCCGTCCACCGATTACTTCCTTACATAATTTTTGAATGCTTTTAATTGCATTAATACCAGCGTAGCCTCCACCAATTACGATACATGTCAATTCCTTCATACTCATCTCTCCCTATTTTCTTTACAGATATAACGAAATAGGAAGTGATATTGTGACACCAATCATATAGAAAAGTAATCTAACTTATGTGCTACTGGAGATTCATCCCTTAAATGTGAACTAATTACCTTCTAAAATAAAAAACCCCTAACACTCTTTCAAGCGTTCAAGGGGATATACTTTATTATCTATTTATTACTCTGTAATACGGTGCCCGCGATATGAGTAAATACGATTTTATATAGTAACTTTTAATTCAAATTACATGATCATGCATTATATAGCATCTGTCGTCATTAGTTTAATTAACTGTTTATAGTAAAGGTGATTTTCCTGAAGCTCCTCATGTTTTCCACAACCGCTTATGCGCCCATCCTCAAACACTAGAATTTGATCAGCATGGGTAATTGTTGATAATCGGTGTGCAATAATAATTGTTGTACGACCTTTCATTACTTGATCAATTGCCTTTTGCACTTCTCTCTCTGAATCATTATCAAGGTTAGATGTTGCTTCATCTAATAGTAATATCGCGGGATCTCGAAATAGTGCACGTGCTATCGCAATCCGCTGCCTTTGCCCGCCTGATAACTTCATTCCTCCTTCGCCCACCTCTGTATCTATCCCTTTTTCAAATTGTTGGACAAAATCCCATGCATAAGCATTTTTTAATGCTCGTATTATATCCGATTCTAATATTTCACTTTCTCCATAAGCTACATTGTCTCGAATTGTTCCATTCATAAGAGGCGCTTCTTGGGATACGTAGCCAAATAAGCTGCGCCACTGTTTTAAATCAATACTTTCAATAGGCTGTTTTCCAAATCGAATCGTACCATTTGCTACATCATAAAATCGTTCTATTAATGAAAATATTGTAGTCTTCCCTCCTCCACTGGAGCTAACCAATGCAGTCGTTTTTCCTGCTGGAATTGTAAAGGAAATATCTTTTAAAAGAGGTGTCTCATTGTATTGAAATGCAACATTTTCAAAAACAATCGATTCATCAGATGAGGAAATGGCAGTCTTTCCTTGTCCTTCAATTGGTTCGTTCAAAATATCCTGTAATCGTTCTGTTGCCCCCATCGCTTTTTGAAGTGCAGTAAAAAATGTTGCCATTTGCGTAAATGGAACTATAATTTGCACGAGGTAAATCATAATCGCGACCAATTCACCTGCTGAAATTGCACCTGTCGCTACCTTTGCACCGCCATATCCAAACAATAAAATGAGTACAACCATCATGATGAACGTCATAATTGGTGATAGAACAGCTAAAATTTTTGCTTCCTTCAATCCAAATTGATACAAATGATGAATTTTTTCTTCTCCATTTTTCTTCTCAAAACATTCTGTTTGCGAGGTTTTCACTAATCGAATATTCGTTAACACACGCCCCAACTGACCAGAAAAGCTAGCAAGCTCATCTTGATTTGCTGACGCAATCTTATGCATACGTTGTCCAAGAGGTAGTATCAATAAAATCGCTACCGGAACTGCAATTAGCATGAGCAGTGTCATTTTCCAATCAATGATGATTAATATGATTACTGCTCCCACAATAGCAAACATGCCAGAAATAAAACTAATCAGATGGTCTGTAATAAGCTCCTTAATTACATTGGTGTCTTGGGTAATTCTACTCATTGTTTCTCCAGACTCATGTGCATCAAAGTATGGAACACGTAATTGTAAAACATGTGCCCATACCTTTCCTCGCAAGTTAGCCACTATTCTTTCCCCAAGCTTACGCATCATATAAAACGTTACTCCACTCATTAAAGCTTGGGAAATTAAAAATACACCTACTAATAAAATGGACTGCAATGAAAAGCCAATCGTTGAGAAATTATTAATCATTCTCATCGTCACTAAAGGAACAGCCAATCCAATAAGTGTTTCAAAAATGCTTAGTAAAAAAGTGCCTATCGTAAGCTTTTTCGATAATCGATGGCTATTAACAAGCTTCCATATTCCTCTTACAGAATTATTCATCCTCTGTACCTCCCAGTCCGAACCTTTCAGCCTGCGAAATTAACCACTCTTCCTCTTCTTTTGTAAAGGGCGACGGAAACAACCATTCATCCATTTTAATATCCTCATATTCTTTTAATGCATCTACCAATTCAACTAAAATATCCTGTGGAATTAGTGAAAAAAACTGCTCGATTAACGACTTCAAATACTCATCTTTTACCGGTTGAATGTAAGCTTTCTTCAGTTGATTTGCTAAGTGTATGTATTGTTGATTTGATTCAATAATATTCATTTCAAAAAAATCATATATGCGCTGGACTAACTCTTCAGGTAAGATACTTTTTAAATATTCCCTCTGCTCATCCTCTTTTAGCAAATTAAAAATTACCGATAAATAAAGTGACGTATCAATTACTTCACTGCGTTTCCCTATTTCAATCGCCTGGTCCAGGCTCGCAATGACACGTTCAATTTGGTTTCGCTTTTTCTCTAGTTGGAGCTTTTGAAACATAAATGATTCTATTAACTGCTGATGCTCCTCATTACTTAATATCTCCTCAATGTCCTCAAGTGAGTAATCTAGATATTTTAGTGTCACTATTTTTTGAATGGTTTCAATGCTATCGTCATTATAATAACGATGACCTGCATCTGAAATAAAACAGGGTTTTACTAATCCCTTTTCACTATAAAATCGCAATGCTCGTACAGTTAGCCCTGTCTTTTTTGCAAAGTCTCCAATTGTATACATATTTTCACCCTCCTTTTCTTAAGTATAATATCTACCGTTACGTCAGATGCAACTACTTTCATAAGGTTTTTAAAATAAAACCTTGTTTCCTTATGATAAGGTTCACCTCACTTCACTCCAACACTTGACATAGATCCAATATTTTAGAGCCTAAAAAAATGGTGCCCAATACCTGGCACCATTTTTTAATTGGTTATGCATAATAAACTTTAAAGGTTATCACTCTTCCGACGCCTTTTCAGCACTATCACGCTCAAACCACACTAGTAACCCATTTTCAAAATTGGAAGCGAAAATCTGCTAATTTACTTTTACTTTTACTCTTCTTTAAAATTTCTTCATCGTCGTATGTGATTACACCCTCACTTGGCTTGTCTAAAGTACCGATAAGACTTAACAAGGTAGATTTTCCCGAACCCGATGGACCAATAACAGCGGTGAATTCCCCTTTTTCAAATCCCAAATCAACATGTTGTAATGCTATCGTTTTTGTTCCGTCCCCTTCATAGTGTCTCTTAAGACTAGTACATTTTATATGTTTAATCACTACTATTCCCCCTTATACTAGAATTGATTTTCTCACGTTTTTCTCGTTTAGCAGCGTATTATTCAAAACATTAATATGCTTTATATAATTGCTGAATATAATATTGCCATTCTCATCAATAAGTACACCGCGAGGTACATTTCTTATAATATATAAAGAAGTAATCTGATTGGACCTAATATAAATAGTATTATTATCATCAATCAATAAATTTAAGTATATTAATTAAACCCTAAAACCCTATTTAAAATTAGCTAAGTATTTCGAATTTTTATTATACCATTTTTGAAGCGTCTATATCAGGTTGTATAAAAACTCCTAGTGTGTCTTTCATGGTTGGTGAATTATATTGTATCTTGCATAAGTTTAGTCAATTCACCGTGGACAAAGTTAATATTCAGCTGCTCATTTTGACTTACTTTAGTTCCAATAGGAATAAATAACGCATCAAATAAAGTACCTAAAGATCCCATTTCCTGTCAATGCTTCTTTTCCCGTATCATAAATGTCCACACTGCGAATTATTTCAATCGCATTCAACTACTATTCGTCAACGATCAAATCTATTTAGTAGCGCAAAAAAGAGCTTGAAAACCCATTAAATAAAGGTTTTCAGCTCTCCTTCTACTACTCCCACTCAATCGTCGCAGGCGGCTTCGACGTTACGTCATACACCACCCGATTAATATGAGCTACATCGTTGACGAGACGGGTTGAAATTCTTTCTAGTACATCCCATGGGATTCGAGCCCAGTCAGATGTCATGCCGTCAATCGATGTTACCGCACGAATGCCAATTGTGTAATCATACGTTCTTGCATCACCCATCACACCAACGCTTCGGATATTCGGAAGCACCGTAAAGTACTGCCAAATATCGCGGTCAAGACCAGCAGCGGCAATTTCTTCGCGAAGAATTGCATCTGATTCACGGACTATTTCCAGCTTTTCTTCTGTTACCTCTCCAAGCACACGAATTGCAAGACCTGGACCTGGGAACGGCTGACGCCATACAATATGATCTGGAATTCCAAGCTGACTTCCAAGCTCTCTTACTTCATCCTTGAATAAAGTGTTTAGTGGCTCGATTAATTGGAATTGCATATCCTCTGGTAATCCACCAACATTATGATGGGACTTGATTGTTTGCGCAGTTTCCGTTCCACTTTCAATAATATCCGTATAAAGTGTTCCTTGTGCTAGGAAGTCAATATCCTTTAACTTCGCTGCCTCATCATCAAACACATAAATAAATTCGTTGCCGATTATTTTACGTTTTTTCTCTGGATCGTCTACGCCTTTTAGCTTTGAAAGGAAGCGATCTTTTGCATCTACCTTAATAACACGCATATGGAAATCATCACCGAATACTTTCATCACTTCGTCCGCTTCATTTTTGCGTAGTAAACCATGATCAACAAAAATACATGTAAGCTGATCGCCAATTGCTTTATGGATAAGTACCGCAACAACAGATGAATCAACACCACCACTTAATGCACATAATACTTTGCGGTCGCCGACTTGTTCTTGAATTTTCTTGATTTCCATGTCGATGAAGTTTTCCATTGTCCAGTCGCCAGCGCATTGGCATACATCAAATACAAATTGGCGGAGCAAGTGATTGCCGTATTCTGAATGACGAACCTCTGGATGGAATTGTACTCCATACAATTGTTTTTCCGTATTGCTCATTGCCGCAATTGGTGTAGAAGGACTCGTTGCATCGACACGGAAAGTCGCAGGCGCTTCTACAACTTTATCACCATGGCTCATCCATACCGTTTGCTGCTTTGGAGTGTTATCAAATAAAATTACATCTTCTTTTACATCAATTAGTGCTTTTCCATATTCGCGGTTTTTCGCTTTTTCTACTTTTCCACCATGATGCAGCGCCATTAGTTGCATCCCGTAGCAAATTCCTAACACTGGAATGCCTAGGTCAAAAATAGCTTCATCTGGACGAAAGCTATTTTCATCGTAAACACTGTACGGGCCACCAGATAGAATGATTCCTGTTGGATTGATTTTCTTTATTTCTTCCGCTGTTAGCTTGTGGGAATGAAGCTCACTATACACACCAAACTCACGAATCCTTCTTGTAATTAATTGATTATATTGGCTGCCAAAATCGAGAACTAAAATCATTTCGTTGTTGTCCATTGTATTGCTCCTAACTGAATGTATTTATAAAATAAATGAAACTATGTTAGCCATTTGTACCTCTTTCATAATGTGTAAATCACGCTGTTTCCGATAATTTTCGAAGCGCTTGGCTTCAACGTCTTCTTGATCAACTAAAGGAAGTTTGCCGATCGACTTTGGGGAGTTCTTGATCGAGTTTAGGCTGTTCTTGATCGTTTGAGCGCTATTCTTGATCGAGTTCGGCCATTTCGTGATCGTTTCAGCCCAATTCTTGATCGTTTCACCCGATTCTTGATCGAAATCAGCCATTTCTTGATCGTTTCACCCAATTCTTGATCGTTTCAACCCAATTCCTGATCGAATTCAGCCATTTCTTGATCGTTTCAGCCCATTTCTTGATCGAATTCGGCCATTTCTCGATCGTTTGAGCCCGATTCTTGATCGAAT
>NZ_JAXOFU010000011.1:0-94367 GCF_036409425.1 Virgibacillus sp. MG-45
CGCCGATGGTAGTTGGGGCATTGCCCCTGTGAGAGTAGGACGCCGCCAGGCGAAAAAAAGTCAGGTCATAGAACCTGACTTTTTTTATTTTGTAAACAATATAGATCAATCAAACCAAACAGGCTTACAAGGATCATTTAAAAACTCAAAGAGCTTATGGATTTGTTGTTTTGTATTTCGTCCCGTAGAAAGTGGGGGAATATTATCCTTTGTAAAAAAACCTACATTAGAAGTTTCTGTTAAGTTGCTTGCTTCTTCTTGATAAATAATTTTGCATTGGATAAAAATTTTATAGTACTGAAATGCTTGTGGTGGATGGTTTTGCTTGTTATTATCTAATAGTGCGAGTAATCTTTCGGTCGTTACGATGCAACCTGCTTCTTCTTTAATTTCTTTTATTATATTTTCGGCTGCGGAAAGCCCTACATCACAAAACCCTCCTGGTAATGCCCATTTTCCGTCAGATTTTTCTTGAACGAGAAGCAACGTATTATTTTTAAACACTACACCTCGGACGTCAATTTTTGGAGTTTGATAGCCAATTTCATTTGCGTATAAATCCTCAATATAGGTCATTGTTGCATTCGTATGCTTGGACATTATTTCGGCACTAATATTTAAAAGTTCTGTATAGCGCTCTTCGTCATATTTGTCTTTTGTAAAGCTTAATCCAGATTGTGCAATTGCTTGTATTTTTCTTGCCCAATTTAACCAATCATTGCTCATTATTTGTTCTCTCCTTTAAAAAAACTTCATCTTTATAAATATTCACGAGCTATTAACATATAAATAGATATTGTATTGTCTTTAGATTTAATGGGTTATTTTATAATGTTATTGTACAATAAATTATATAGCTACTAACAGGGGGGAGGAAGCGGTGATTAGTTTTGTACAAAATATGTTAGGTGATCATTTTTTATTAATTGCTGGTCGCTTGTTTTTGGCGCTTGTCCTTTCTGGATTAATTGGTTTTGAGCGTGAACTTAAAAACCACTCTGCAGGCTTTCGAACACATATACTAGTTGGCATTGCATCCTGTTTAATGATGATTTTGTCGTTGTATGGATTTGAGCATTACATTGATCGCTATGACAACATTCGTTTTGATCCTGCACGTATTCCTTCTTATGTGATTAGTGGGATCGGTTTTCTTGGTGCAGGTACAATTATGGTTTATGGTGGAACGATACGTGGTTTAACGACAGCTGCATCTATTTGGGCGGTGGCTGGACTTGGTTTAGTTGTAGGAGCAGGAATGTATGGAATTGCTATTTTAACGACATTGTTTATTTTACTAAGCTTAATTTTTTTAAATAACTTTGAGAAATTATTTAGAAAAGGGCGTTCATCAATTATTGTTGAAATTACGGTGCAGCGAGACTTACAAGTTAATGAAGTGCTTGCTGTTTTAGAACGATATGATGTATCAATTAAAAAGGTAGAAGTTGTTCAAATTGAAAATGATTTACGGAACATCTTTATAAAAATAGAAAAAGATAATCAATTAAATAGACTCACTATTTTTGAAGAGCTATCTAAAATAGAACAGGTACGGAGTATTATGGAACGAACGTAGAAAAAGCTTATTAGTTGTTACATGAAAATAGTAACGATTAATAAGCTTCTTTTTGTAGAACTTCTAAATAAATGAAGTTTTATTTTTAGTTCAAATGTTTTTTCTTATGCTAGCTTGGGTAAAATGGAGGTAGATAGTGGTTTTCTTCTGAATGGATTTGTCGTATAATAATTACATAGTCAAAGATAGTCAAAGTCAAAAATGCTAATACATGAAATGGGTTACGATAGGAGGTGAACTCATGAGCAATATTTCAGATGTAATTGAACAATACTTAAAACAAATACTGCAAGCCAAAGGAAGAAATTCCATTGAAATAAAGCGAAGTGAGATAGCCGATCAATTTCAATGTGTTCCTTCTCAAATAAATTACGTTATTAATACACGATTTACAATTGAAAAAGGATATATAGTCGAAAGTAAACGTGGTGGTGGTGGATATATTCGCATCATTCGCGTGAAGTATCAGGACAAGTCTGAATTGATTGATGAAATCATACAATTAATAAACCCTAAAGTTACACAGCAGGCTGCAATTAACGTTTTAGAAAGGTTGCTGGAGGAAAAAATCATAACAGAGCGTGAAGCGAGGTTGATGGTGAGTGCTGTTGAAAGAAGTACATTGGCATTTCAATTACCCCTTCGCGATGAAGTGCGGTCACGTATATTAACAGCGATGCTTTCTACGTTAAAATACCTGCATGATTAAATGATTTTCGATGCTGTCACAGCATTTTAAAAGGGGAGATAATCAATGGAATGTCAGGATTGTCATGAACGTCCAGCTACCTTACATTTTACACAAGTCATCAATGGCAATAAGACGGAAGTGCATGTTTGTGATGTTTGTGCGAAAGAGAAAGGTTATGTGACATACCCAGAAGAAGGCTATTCACTGCATAATTTGTTAACAGGCCTTTTCAATTTTGATAACCCATCTATGGGAAAACAGCTTCAACAGGTGACCGATTTACAATGTCCTCTATGTAAGTTAACCTTTGCCCAATTTAAACAAACTGGGAAATTTGGCTGTGCGGAATGCTATCATACGTTTTCCGATCGGCTTGATCCGATATTTCGTCGCGTCCATAGTGGGAATACGAAGCATCATGGAAAAATTCCAAAGCGCAAAGGCGGCAATTTACATTTAAAAAAGCAACTACATGCGTATAAAGACGAACTACAGCAATTAATTCAGCAGGAAGCGTTTGAAAAAGCGGCAACCGTAAGAGATAAAATTAAAGACTTGGAAAAACAGATTCAAGCAAAAAAAGCAGGTGATAATGAATGACGCTACAGCATTTCATGAATGAAGCGATAAGTCCGTGGATGCGTCAGGATGGTCCGGATAGTGATATTGTGCTTAGCAGTCGTATTCGGCTAGCTCGTAATTTTTCTGATTATGTATTTCCTATTGTCGCAGATGCTCAGGAATTAGACGATATTCGAAATTATTTCCAAGCTTATGCTCATAAGTCGTTTCAGGAATATGAGGATTTTGAGTTCATTTCAATTCGCGACTTGACAGCAATTGAAAAAAGGGTGCTTGTAGAAAAACATTTAATCAGTCCATTATTAGTAAAAAATGCTACTTCTGCTGCTGCGCTTATCTCAAAAAATGAACAAGTCTCTGTCATGATTAATGAGGAGGATCATCTGCGCGTTCAATTATATTATCCGGGCTTACAATTAACAAAGGCGTTGGAAAAGGCATTTGAATTTGATGATTGGTTAGAAGAAAACATCAATTATGCCTTTGATGAAACGAAAGGGTATTTAACAAGCTGTCCGACAAATGTAGGTACCGGCATGCGAGCATCTGTTATGATGCACTTGCCAGCATTAGCGTTAACAAAGCAATTAAATCGCATGATTCCAGCTATTAATCAACTAGGTTTGGTCGTCAGAGGTATTTATGGAGAGGGTAGTGAGGCGTTAGGAAACCTTTTTCAAATTTCCAATCAAATTACGCTTGGAAAATCTGAACAAGACATTATTGAAGATTTGCAAAGTGTTGTTCAGCAACTCATTGAACATGAGCGAGTAGCAAGGAATAGGCTAATGGAGCAGTCTCGTTATACACTGGAAGATCGAATTTTTCGCTCATATGGAGTGCTAAAGCATAGTAGAATCATGGAGTCGAAGGAAGCAGCTAATCGGTTATCAAATGTTCGGTTGGGAATTGACCTTGGTTTGATTGAAAATATTTCACGGACCATTTTGAATGAATTAGTTGTATTAACACAGCCTGGTTTTTTACAGCATTATGCGCAACGAACCTTAACCGCTGAAGAACGAGATTTCATGCGTGCATCTTTAATTCGAGAACGGTTAGCGCTCGAGTCAAATAAATGATTAATAGTTCCAAGAGTGGCTATCGTAACAAAACGAACACAACAATAATAACGTATTTATGAAGATTGAATGTAGGAGGTAATGGTATATGATGTTTGGGCGCTTTACAGAAAGAGCACAAAAAGTACTCGCCTTATCACAAGAAGAAGCAGTAAGACTAGGGCATAATAATATCGGTACAGAACATATTTTATTAGGACTCGTTCGCGAAGGAGAAGGAATAGCTGCAAAGGCGTTAGAGGCTTTAGGTCTAGAAGTGTCAAAGATACAAGAAGAAGTGGAGAAACTCATTGGGGTTGGTAAGCAACCTATGCAAACGATTCACTATACACCACGAGCGAAAAAGGTAGTAGAGCTTTCACAGGATGAGGCAAGAAAGCTTGGTCATTCTTATGTGGGAACAGAGCATATTCTTCTCGGTTTAATTCGCGAAGGAGAAGGTGTGGCCGCTCGGGTATTAAACAATTTAGGAGTTAGTTTAAATAAAGCAAGACAACAAGTGCTTCAGCTTTTAGGAAGTAATGAATCACAAACAGGAAGACAAGGAAGAGGTCAAGCAACGAACGCAAATACACCTACCTTGGATTCTTTAGCACGTGATTTGACACATATCGCAAAAGAAGGAAATATTGATCCAGTCATCGGTCGCAGCAAGGAAATCGAGCGTGTCATTCAAGTTTTAAGTCGAAGAACAAAAAATAATCCGGTCTTAATTGGTGAACCAGGTGTCGGGAAAACAGCCGTTGCTGAAGGACTTGCGCAGCAAATTGTCAATAACGAGGTTCCGGAAACACTTCGCGATAAACGCGTAATGACGTTAGATATGGGGACCGTTGTTGCCGGGACGAAATATCGAGGTGAATTTGAAGATCGTTTAAAAAAAGTGATGGAGGAAATTCGTCAAGCAGGCAATATCATTTTATTTATAGATGAATTGCATACATTAATCGGTGCCGGTGGTGCAGAAGGTGCTATTGATGCTTCAAATATTTTAAAACCTTCTTTAGCTAGAGGAGAATTGCAATGTATTGGCGCGACAACACTTGATGAATACCGCAAATATATTGAAAAAGATGCGGCACTTGAACGACGTTTCCAGCCAATTCAAGTAGATGAGCCAACCTTAGGTGAAACGATTCAAATATTGAAAGGCTTACGCGATCGTTATGAAGCACATCACCGTGTCACAATTACAGATGAAGCAATTGAGGCTGCGGCAAATTTATCGGATCGTTATATTACGGACCGTTTTTTACCAGATAAAGCAATTGATTTAATTGATGAAGCGGGTTCAAAAGTACGTCTTCGTTCGTATACGATTCCTCCGAATTTAAAAGAGCTAGAGGAAAAGCTGGAAGAAGTGCGGAAAGAAAAGGATGCAGCAGTGCAAAGCCAGGAATTTGAAAAAGCTGCTTCATTACGTGATTCAGAGCAACGACTTCGCGAAGAGCTAGAAGCAACAAAGGATAAGTGGAAGGAAAAGCAAGGACAAGAAAGCTCGCAAGTAACGGTAGAGGATATTGCAAGTGTTGTATCTATTTGGACTGGTGTTCCAGTATCAAAGCTAACAAAGGATGAAAGTGAGCGCTTATTGAAGCTAGAGGAAATTTTACATCACCGCGTTATTGGCCAGGAGGAAGCGGTAAAAGCGATCTCTACTGCTATCCGTCGTGCAAGAGCAGGGTTAAAGGATCCAAAGCGTCCAATAGGTTCGTTTATTTTCCTAGGCCCTACAGGTGTTGGTAAAACAGAGCTGGCTCGTGCATTGGCTGAAGCAATGTTTGAGGATGAGGATGCGATGATTCGCATTGATATGTCCGAGTACATGGAAAAACATTCTACGTCTAGACTGGTAGGATCTCCTCCAGGCTATGTAGGCTATGACGAAGGTGGGCAATTGACGGAAAAGGTACGTCGCAAGCCGTATTCTGTCGTATTGCTGGATGAAATAGAAAAAGCACATCCAGAAGTATTTAATATCCTTTTACAAGTGTTGGAGGATGGACGATTAACAGACTCGAAAGGAAGAGTCGTTGATTTTCGAAATACGGTTTTAATTATGACATCGAATGTTGGAGCAAGTGAGCTAAGAAGAAACAAATATGTCGGCTTTAATCTAGAAGATGAAGGCCAGGAATATAAGGATATGAAAGCGAAAGTAATGGATGAGCTCAAAAAATCATTCCGTCCTGAATTTTTAAATCGAATTGACGAAACGATTGTTTTCCATTCACTAGAGAAAAAACATATGAAGAAAATAGTTACCTTAATGGTTGATCAGCTAAAGCGTCGATTAAAGGAACAAGATATATTGTTCACACTTACCGACAAGGCTTTAGAAAAGATTGCTGCCGAAGGATTTGAGCCGGAATATGGGGCGCGCCCATTACGTCGCTCGATTCAAAAGAATGTAGAAGACTTGTTATCTGAGGCACTCTTGCAGGGGACGATTAAAAAGGGTGAAACAGTAAAAATTGGCTTAAACAATAAAGGAGAATTTATTGTTCTTTCGTAAAAGTAAAGCATTCTCAACTTTCATGGAAGGAAAAACTGGAAGAAAAAGCGCTTCCGGTTTTTTCTTTCTCTTTTCTAGTGCTAATTAATGGTAAGATAGAAGCATCAAAATGAAAGAGAAGATAGGGCTTCGGATAGTTTGTGGCATAACTATGGAATTTTTTTAATCAATTGATAGGTTATTGTAACTTTTCGGGCGCATAAATCGTATACAATATAGAAGAAAGGAAAGAGTGCTTTGGCAAAACGAAAAACAAAGTTCATTTGTCAGGAATGTGGCTATGAATCTGCGAAATGGATGGGGAAATGTCCAGGTTGCAATACATGGAATACATTGGTTGAAGAAGTGGAAGCAACCGGCAAGCAAAGTGGTTTTGCAAGAGGGGTGAAGTCCGTAGGCAAGCCTGAAAAAATAACCTCGATTGTATCACAAAAAGAACCACGTATTACAACGTCTTTAAAGGAATTCGACCGTGTGTTAGGTGGTGGGATTGTTCCCGGTTCACTTGTATTAATAGGTGGTGATCCTGGTATAGGAAAATCAACCTTGCTTTTACAAATTTCCTCAGAGCTTGCGCATAAAGATCTTTCTGTTCTCTATATTTCTGGGGAGGAATCGGCTAGGCAAACGAAGCTAAGAGCCGATCGGCTTGGCATTTCCGCTGATCAATTATACGTGCTTGCTGAAACGAATTTACTCGACATTTCGAATCAAATCGAAGCACTACAGCCTTCCTTTGTAGTAATTGACTCGATTCAGACAATCTATCGTGAGGAAGTAACCAGTGCTCCGGGAAGTGTTTCACAGGTAAGAGAATGTACTGGAGAGCTCATGAGGATTGCTAAAATGAATAATATTCCTATTTTTATTGTTGGCCATGTTACAAAAGAAGGAGCAATTGCAGGTCCACGACTCCTAGAGCATATGGTTGATGCAGTGTTGTATTTTGAAGGCGAGCGGCATCATACGTACCGCATCTTACGCGGTGTTAAAAATCGTTTTGGTAGTACAAATGAGATGGGAATTTTTGAAATGAAGGAAGAAGGCCTGCGAGAGGTGCTTAATCCTTCTGAAATATTTTTAGAAGAGCGTTCTGAAGGAGCAGCAGGATCGACTGTTGTCGCCTCTATGGAAGGGACTCGACCGGTATTAGTAGAAATACAGGCGCTTGTTTCGCCATCAAGCTTCGGGAATCCGAGGCGAATGGCAACAGGAATTGACCATAACCGTGTACCGCTATTAATGGCTGTGCTAGAAAAGCGTGTTGGCTTAATGCTTCAAAACCAGGATGCGTATATTAAAGTTGCTGGTGGCGTAAAGCTGGACGAGCCTGCTATCGATTTAGCAATTGCGGTTAGTATTGCTTCGAGCTTTCGAGATCAACCAACCAGGTCAGATGATATTTATATAGGAGAGGTCGGATTGACTGGTGAGGTTAGGCGTGTATCTCGCGTAGAACAACGGGTACAAGAAGCTGCCAAGCTTGGATTTAAACGAGTCATATGTCCAGCTAGGAACTTGGAAGGTTGGACACTACCAAAGAACATTGAGGTTGTCGGTGTATCCTCTGTGCAAGAAGCATTAAAAATAGGTACGATACGCGAATGATATGTGTCTTTTTTTTACAAATCAACCAAAATGATTCAAAAGACACATAAAATAGAATCAATTGGAGAAAAATAGTAAAAAAGGTTGACTTTTAATTGTCGGTGTGTTAAAATTTTATTTTTACTTGTTTGATTGTTTTTTTTACCTGTGCTATTATTTAATAGATACAGACTAGACAATTTGAAAATAATGGTTATTTTTTTATAGTAATAGGTAATAATAATGGGTAGGAGGTGAAAGGTTTGTTAAAGAAGGTAGTGTATTTGTTTTTTCTAATTACTGGAGGAACACTAGGGTATCTATATGTACCTGATATTGTGAATTTCCTAGATTTCACAGATATGAAATGGGTCGCTTCCCCTTTTCTAGGAACTGCATTGGGTGCTATTATTTTATTTCTTATTTCGTTCTGGCTTGTTGATTATATTGTAGGGTTTTTAAAGTGGATTGAAGAGGCGCTTATAAAAATCCCGGTCGGAGATTTGTTTTTTGGTAGTCTTGGGCTGATAATTGGATTAGTGATTGCATATTTAATTAATATTCCACTACAGGATATTAATATTAAATTCGTATCCCAAGTAGTCCCATTGTTCATTACGATTTTGTTAGGTTACTTTGGATTTCAGGTTGGATTTAGACGGAGAGACGAATTTGTAAATCTGTTGAATGTTAGCCGAAAAGAACGGGACAAAAAGCGGATGGTGACAGAGGCCGATTCTGCTGAGACTGCAACCCCTAAAGCAAAGATATTAGACACAAGCGTAATTATCGATGGGCGTATTGCCGACATTTGTCAAACGAGCTTTTTAGAGGGGACGGTTGTAATCCCACAATTTGTTTTAGGTGAATTACAGCATATTGCCGATTCATCAGATGTATTAAAACGAAATCGAGGTCGTCGAGGACTTGATGTACTCAATCGAATTCAAAAAGAGCTTCCGGTTAAGGTTGAAATTTATGAAGGAGATTTCGAGGAAATTCAGGAAGTCGATAGCAAGCTAATTAAACTTGCAAAAGTGATTAATGGTGTTGTAGTTACGAATGATTTCAACTTAAATAAAGTGTGTGACCTTCAAGGGGTCCGCGTTTTAAACATTAATGATTTAGCGAATGCTGTAAAGCCCGTTGTATTACCTGGTGAAGAACTTGTTGTACAAGTGATCAAAGATGGAAAAGAACAGAATCAAGGAATTGCTTATCTTGATGATGGTACGATGATTGTTGTGGAAGAAGGAAGAAATTATATCGGAAAAACAATCGAAGTACTTATTACGAGTGTTCTTCAAACATCTGCAGGTCGTATGATCTTTGCAAAACCAAAATTACTTGAAAAAGCCTTATAAAAAGGGTATAACTTATAATGGATATAGAATAAAAAGTGATAACAAAAATTGTTATCGCTTTTTGTTACTGTTTTATAAAATGATTCGATTCGTGGTCATTTTTAAATAGCGATAGTGTAATGATTATAGATTCGTACCGTTTTAACTAAAATTGTACTTTATGAGGAAGGGGAACCACCATGTCAAAAGAAGTTCGCGTGCGTTATGCACCAAGCCCAACAGGGCACTTGCATATTGGAAATGCTCGTACCGCTTTATTCAACTATTTGTATGCAAGACATTTTAATGGAAAATTTATCATTCGAATCGAGGATACGGATCAAAAGAGAAATGTTGCTGGTGGCGAAGAAAGTCAGCTAAAGTTTCTTAAGTGGCTCGGGATTGAATGGGATGAAGGTGCAGATGCTGGTGGAGACTATGGACCGTATCGTCAAATGGAGCGTTTATCTATTTATGAGAAGTACGTGAATGAGCTATTAGATCGAGGTCTTGCTTATAAATGTTATATGACGGAAGAAGAACTGGAAGCTGAGCGAGAAGCGCAACGTGCAAATGGGCAAGTGCCAAAATATTCTGGAGCACATCGTGACTTAACTGCAGAGCAAATTGCACAATTTGAAGCGGAAGGACGTCAGCCGAGTATCCGTTTTCGTGTGCCTGATCAGGTGACGTATACATTTAATGATATCGTTAGAGGCGATATTTCCTTTGAATCAAGCGATTTTGGTGACTGGGTAATTGTGAAGAAGGATGGCATTCCTACGTATAACTTCGCGGTTGTTATTGATGACCATCTGATGCAAATTTCTCATGTTTTACGTGGTGAAGAGCATATCTCCAATACACCAAAACAAATGATGATCTATGATGCATTCGGCTGGGAAGCTCCAACATATGGGCATATGACACTTATTTTAAATGAAGATCGTAAAAAGCTAAGTAAACGTGATAACCATATTTTGCAGTTTATTGAGCAGTATCATGATCTCGGTTATTTACCCGATGCATTGTTTAATTTCATTACATTGCTCGGCTGGTCTCCGGTTGGAGAAGAAGAGATCTTTGATAAACAGACATTGATTGAAATCTTTGATCCGAATCGTTTATCTACTTCAGCAGCGATTTTTGATCCACAAAAGTTAAAGTGGATGAACAATGAATATATTAAAGCGGCAGAGCTTGAAAACGTAATTGCTTTAGCAATGCCTCATTTAATTGAAGCGGGTAAATTACCAGCGGATATGGATAAAGAAACTAGAAAATGGGCGGAAGATGTTATTACGCTTTATCGTGAACAATTACGTTATGGAGCGGAAATTGTTGAGCTGACCGAGCTCTTTTTCAAGGATGCGATTGCATATGATGAAGCGGCTATGGAAGTGCTGAAAGAAGAGCAGGTTCCTGAAGTACTCCAAGTATTTACCGACAAGCTAATTCACTTAGAATCCTTTGATAAAGATGCAATTAAAGCTCAAATCAAAGCGACACAAAAAGAAACTGGACATCGAGGTAAAAAACTATTTATGCCTATTCGTGTTGCTACTACTGGACAAGTACACGGTCCAGAGCTGCCATTTGCAATTGAACTACTAGGAAAAGAAGTAATTATTGCTCGTTTAGATGAGCTGTTAAAGCAATTAGGAGCTTAAATGATTCACATTCAAGTGAAATTGTAATATAGTATTAGTATTATCATTGAACGAAGAAGAGGAAAAGTAGGAAAGGGATCGCTTATCCAGAGAGAACCACCATGGCTGAGAGTGGTTTAAAGCATTCTTTCTAAAATGCGCCTCGGAGTCTGGCATGGAAAAGAGAGTACATGTTGGCGGATGCTCTTCCGTTATCGGAGCGGGAGTTGGGGGAACAATCCTCAAACAGAGTGGAACCGCGCGAAAGCGTCTCTGTGTATATATGCACAGAGACGCTTTTTATATGATTTGATTGCTGTATGGGAGGTATAGAAGTTGGGCATATTTAAGCGAATGAAAGAGGATATGGATGTTGTGTTTGAGCAGGATCCAGCAGCACGCACATATATAGAAGTGTTTTTAACTTATTCGGGCTTACACGCAGTTTGGGCACATCGGGTTGCGCATGCTTTTTATAAACGAAAATGGTTTTTTATTGCTCGCGTTATTTCGCAATGGAGTCGGTTTTTTACAGGAATTGAAATCCATCCAGGAGCTAAAATCGGAAGAAGATTTTTCATTGATCATGGGATGGGAATTGTAATTGGAGAAACATGTGAAATCGGCGATGATGTAACTGTATTCCAAGGCGTTACACTCGGAGGAACTGGGAAGGAGAAAGGAAAGCGTCATCCTTCTATCGAAGACAATGTATTAATTGCAACTGGAGCCAAGGTGCTTGGTTCGATTACGATTGGTAAAAACGCAAAGGTAGGAGCGGGATCGGTTGTATTAAAGGATGTTCCAGAGGATGCGACTGTTGTAGGAATTCCTGGAAGAGTAGTTAAACAAAAAGGGAAGAAAGTTGATGGCCATTTGGATCATCATAAATTGCCAGATCCTGTGGAAGATCGCTGTGAGCATCTTCAAAAGGAAATTGATGCATTAACAAAACAATTACATGAATTGAAAGCGGGGGAGCAATATGACGATTAGCCTTTATAATACATTAACAAGGAAAAAGGAAGTATTCGAGCCCTTACAAAAAGGAAAGGTAAGTATGTATGTTTGTGGGCCCACAGTGTATAACTATATTCATATTGGAAATGCGCGTCCGGCAATTGTTTTTGATACAGTGCGAAGATATTTTGAATACAGAGGCTATGAAGTTGATTATGTACTAAATTTTACCGATGTGGATGATAAAATCATTCGCGCTGCGAAAGAGCTTGGTGAAGAAGTGCCGCAAGTAGCTGATCGGTTTATAGAAGCATATATGGAGGATGTTTGCCATTTAGGAGTAAAGGAGGCAACCTATAATCCACGTGTGACAGAAACAATGGATGATATTATTGCTTTTATCGGCGCGTTGATTGAAAAAGGGTTTGCATATGATGTGGATGGTGACGTATATTTTAAACCGCGCTCCTTCCCGGGTTATGGAAAACTATCACATCAGTCGATAGATGAGCTTCGTTCTGGTGCGCGCATACAAGTTGGCGAAAAGAAAGAAGACCCACTCGATTTCGCTTTATGGAAAGGTGCAAAACCAGGAGAGATAGCTTGGAATGCTCCTTGGGGTAAAGGAAGACCAGGCTGGCATATCGAATGCTCTGCGATGGCCAAAAAATATTTAGGTGATACGATTGATATTCATGCTGGTGGACAGGATCTTGCTTTCCCGCATCATGAGAATGAAATAGCGCAATCGGAAGCAATGAATGGGAAGCCGTTTGCTAACTACTGGATGCACAACGGATATATTAATATTGATAATGAAAAAATGTCAAAATCACTCGGTAATTTTATTTTAGCTCGGGACTTAATTGCAAAGCATGATCCTCAGGTTGTTCGATTCTTTATGCTGAGTGTACATTACCGTCACCCGATTAATTTTTCAGATGAACTTCTTGAAGGAGCCAAAAACAGCCTGGAACGAATCACAACTGCAGTAACTAACTTGACGCATCGAAAGCAATCAAGTACAAACCTTGTGAAAGATGAGGAAAAGTGGCTTCAAACAATCTCCCAATATAAGCGTCAATTCGAAGCGGCAATGGACGATGATTTTAATACAGCAAATGCAATTTCTGTTTTGTTCGATTTAACAAAAGAGGCGAATGTGTATTTGCAATCAAAGCAAACATCAACGGTCGTTATTGATGCATTTGTAGATGAAATAACATCCTTGCTTCGAATTCTAGGGATTGAATTAAAAGCGGAGGAAGAACTGTTAGATCAGGATATTGAAGCATTAATCGAGGAACGCAATCAAGCTCGAAAAAACCGAGATTTTTCCCGAGCAGATGAAATCCGAGACATGCTAAAGGAACAAAACATCATTTTGGAGGATACACCTCAAGGGGTGCGTTGGAAGCGGGGAAATTAATGGATATTGATGTAAAACAGATGAAAAGTCTAACGTTAGCGTATATGGGAGATGCAGTTTATGAACGATTTGTTCGAGAGCATCTAATCCAAATGGGCCAGGTAAAGCCGAATCAACTGCATCAACAAGCGATTACATTTGTTTCGGCAAAAGCACAGGCCGCTGTTATTTTAGCTTGGTTACAGCAAGATGTTGTAACAGAGGAAGAGAGACGCATTGTTGCACGTGGGCGCAATGCAAAATCAGGTTCTATCCCCAAAAATTCATCAGTGCAAGCTTATCGATACAGCACGGCATTTGAGGCGTTGATTGGTTACCATTATTTGAGTAAGAATGAAGAACGTTTAGAAGAGCTGTTAAAAAAAGCAATTGCATTTATCGAACAAAGTAAACAATAGAAAGGAGGAATTAGGATGGATCAGGAAATGATTATTGGTAAAAACCCTGTGATGGAAGCATTGCGATCTGGTCGTTCTGTAAATAAAGTGTTTGTATCAGAGCAATTAAATGCAAATGTACAAGGGAAAATTCAGGCACTTGGAAAGGCAGCTGGAACAATTGTGCAACGTGTGCCTAAAACTAAACTAGACCAGCTGTCAGATGGGAATCATCAAGGAGTGATTGCGTATGTTGCCTCATATCAATATGCGTCACTCGAAGATTTATTTGAGCGGGCGAACAGTAGAAAAGAAGCACCGTTTTTTATCATTTTAGATGAGTTGGAGGACCCGCATAACTTAGGTTCTATCTTACGTACGGCAGACGCTGTTGGCGCACATGGTGTTATCATTCCGAAGCGTCGATCAGTGGGGCTTACTGCTACTGTTGCGAAAACAGCTGCAGGTGCGATGGAGCATATTCCTGTCGTTCGTGTGACAAATATAGCGAATACAGTAGAAGAATTAAAACAACGAAATGTATGGGTGGTCGGTACTGCCGCTGATGGAACAGAGGATTATCGTTCCTTGGATGGAACGTTACCTATTGCAGTTGTTATTGGCAATGAAGGAAAAGGTATTAGTCGACTCGTAAAACAGAAGTGTGATTGGACGGTTAGCTTACCAATGAAGGGAAATGTATCCTCTTTAAACGCATCAGTTGCATGTAGTTTGTTGCTTTATGAAGTATTCCGCAAAAGATATCCGGTTGGTGAATAGCATGGTAATTCTTGTGGTGGATGGCTATAACATCATCGGCGCATGGGAAGAGCTGAGAATTTTAAAAGAAAAAGACATCGGACAAGCTCGTGATCGCTTAATTGAACAAATGGCGGAATACCAAGCTTATGCAGGCTGTCGGGTGATCATTGTGTTTGATGCCTATTATGTACGCGGCGTAGAAAGTAAGTCAGAAAAATTTAACGTTGAAGTAATTTATACAAAAGAAAAAGAAACGGCTGATGAATGTATTGAGAGACTCGTCAAAGAGCTGAAGAATGTTAAAACACAGGTGTACGTCGCAACATCTGATTATGATGAGCAGCGAACAATTTTTGGAAGCGGTGCATTACGCAAATCAGCGCGAGAACTTCTTATTGAGATGGACGATGTGGAAAGAGAAATCGAAGCAAGCGTACAAGCACATAAACAGATTCAGCCTAAATCAACGATTCCATTAGACAAGGACATCCTAGAAGTATTCGAAAAATGGCGAAGAGGCGTGAAGTAAAAGGGCGGTTGGCAAATAGTTGCAATTGCCCTTTCTCCCGCTATTCGGTCTTGTCGATTTTGGTAAATCAAAAAGCAACTAAAAGGATGGAGAATTTTTTAAATTTTAATAATATATGGATAAAATATGTCGTTTGCTGTTGAGTTCTAAAGGGGCTTCTAGTATAATGTTGTTAAATTGACGCAGTATGGGCAGGGGGTCATTCTGGGTGAACGTCAAGCAATTACTTGTAGACACTGAAAACATACATCTGCTTGATGATGAGGAAGTAATAATATTGATTCATCAGGGGAATAGCCATGCATTGGATTATCTTATTCATAAATATAAAAACTTTGTCCGTGCAAAGGCTCGAACATATTTTTTGATAGGGGCTGACAAAGAAGATATTATCCAAGAGGGTATGATTGGCTTATATAAGGCAATCCGCGATTTTGATGGAGAAAAGCTCTCATCATTTAAAGCGTTTGCAGAGCTTTGTATAACGCGACAAATTATTACAGCGATAAAAACAGCTACAAGACAAAAGCATATTCCATTAAACTCGTATATCTCGTTGGACAAGCCGATTTATGATGAAGAATCGGACCGTACATTACTTGATGTGATCGCAGGTTCTAAGGCGTTTGATCCACAGGAGCTATTAGTGAATCGTGAAAAATTCGGGGATATGGAACTGAAATTATCAGAATTGTTGAGCGGGTTGGAAAAGAAAGTGCTTCATTTGTACTTAGATGGACAGACCTATCAGGAAATTTCCGTTGCCTTGAATCGTCATGTGAAATCGATAGACAATGCTTTGCAGCGTGTAAAGCGAAAGCTCGAGCAATTGCTTGAATCAAGTGACATAGGGGTGAATTAGCCTCTAGGTTGTTAAAGCGAGCGTTGACATGCATTGTATAACCGTGCTAATCTAGTTTTAGATTATTTTTTATACTAGAATTAGCTATAATTCGTTATATTTGGTTGCTATAACCCAAATTTGGGGTGAAGATATGAATAAAAAGGTAACATTAGCGTGTACTATCTGTGCGAGCAGAAACTATTCCACTAATAAAAATGCAGTTACTTCATCTACACGCTTAGAAACTCGTAAATTTTGTAAAGTATGTGGCAAGCATACATTGCATCGTGAAACAAAGTAAAAGTTGCATTCTATCGGTCGTTTGGAGGGGTACTATGTTTAAATTTCTAAAAAATGTGTCTCGTGAAATGAAAAAGGTTAGTTGGCCACGCGGAAAAGAGTTAACAGGTTATACGATTACGGTTATTTCAACTGTTGCTTTTGTAGCAATTTTCTTTTTCATCGTTGATTTAGGTATTTCACAGCTTATTGAATTAATTCGTAAATAATAACATCGTTTTTTCTTGAATAAATAACGAATCAATATGCTATAATGATATATAATTAAACGCGCTCAAAAAACCCGGATATGACGGGTTTTTTAAATTGCTTTTTTATAAAGGATTGCATTAGCTGTTATTCTTTTAAAATAGGAATGAACGAAAGGGAGGGAAGGACAAGCAAAATTGTCCTGAAAAAATGGAAAAAAATTGGTATGTGGTGCATACGTATTCAGGCTATGAAAACAAGGTTAAAACGAATCTTGAAAAACGCGTGGAAACGATGGGGATGCAAGACAAAATCTTTCGTGTTATTGTTCCCGAGGATGAAGAAACAGAAATTAAAGATGGTAAGAAAAAGGTAACGAAAAAGAAGGTTTTTCCAGGGTACGTTCTTGCTGAGATGATTATGACAGATGATTCTTGGTATGTTGTTCGAAACACACCCGGTGTAACAGGTTTTATTGGTTCAAGTGGAGGTGGAACAAAACCGACCCCGCTTTTACCTGATGAAGTAGATATGATTTTAAAACGAATGGGAATGGCAGGTCCTGTTGTTCAACTAGATTTTGAGTTGAAGGAAAATGTGCGCGTCGCTGATGGTCCTTTTACTAATTTCACCGGAACGATCGAGCATATTGATATGGATAAGCAAAAAGTGAAAGTGCATGTGAACATGTTCGGAAGGGATACCCCGGTTGAGCTAGACTTTTCTCAAATAGAAAAGCTGTAGCTTGTCATCAGCCTTTCCTATTTAAGAAGTTTCATTCGGAAACCAAGAATAAAGCGTAGAATAAGCTCTTGCATTTTTCTATATTTCATGCTAAAATTCTTGTGTTATTCATGTTCTTGTACTAAGGTACAGAGCGTAATAAGAGTGGGAGGGGAAATTACAATCACCCCTATTACCACATCACGGACTTTAAGGAGGTGTGTCTCGTGGCTAAAAAAGTAATTAAATTAGTTAAATTGCAAATCCCGGCTGGAAAAGCAAACCCAGCACCACCAGTAGGACCTGCATTAGGTCAAGCGGGTATTAATATCATGGGATTCTGTAAGGAGTTTAACGCACGTACGCAAGAACAAGCTGGTTTAATCATTCCAGTAGAAATTACTGTTTTTGAGGATCGTTCATTTACGTTTATTACAAAAACTCCACCTGCTGCAGTATTGCTTAAAAAAGCAGCTGGTCTTGACAAAGCTTCTGGTGAGCCTAACAAAAACAAGGTTGCTACTTTGAAGCGTGATAAAGTAAAAGAAATCGCTGAAACAAAAATGCAAGATTTAAATGCAGCTGATGTTGAAGCAGCAATGCGTATGGTTGAAGGAACTGCCCGTAGTATGGGGATTACCATCGAAGATTAATGAATGCTTGATTAAAGGAATAGGGTTGCGAATAATGAATGAATGACTCGCAACCTTTTCGTATGAATCGATTGATTCAAGCTAAACTATGTTTATGTTGTATGGTGATGCTCTTGTGGGAATTACCTGCCTGCAGGAAGCATCGCTGACGCAAGCTTTATAAAAGCCTTTGCTTTTATAAGTGGGAGGTATTACCGTTATAACCACAATAGAGGAGGATATTAAATGGCTAAAAGAGGTAAAAAGTATCAAGAAGCTGCAAAGCTTGTTGATCGTTCAAAAACGTATGATATTAAAGAAGCTGTTGAGCTATTAAAGCAAACGGCAAAAGCAAACTTCGACGAAACGGTTGAGGTTGCATACCGTCTTGGAGTTGATCCGAAAAAAGCGGATCAACAAATTCGTGGTGCATTTGTATTGCCGCACGGTACTGGAAAAACACAACGCGTGTTGGTTTTTGCAAAAGGCGAAAAACTAAAAGAAGCAGAAGCAGCTGGAGCTGACTATGTTGGAGACCAAGATTTAATCAATAAAATCAACCAAGGTTGGTTTGACTTTGATGTAATTGTTGCTACTCCAGATATGATGGCTGAAGTTGGAAAGCTTGGCCGTGTACTAGGACCTAAAGGATTAATGCCGAACCCTAAGACAGGCACAGTTACTTTTGAAGTAGAAAAAGCGGTAAAAGATATTAAAGCTGGTAAAGTAGAATATCGTGTAGATAAACAAGCGAATATTCACGTGCCAATTGGAAAAATCTCTTTTGATAATGAGAAGTTAGTTGAAAACTTCGAAGCGATTACAGAAACAATTGTAAAAGCAAAGCCACAGGCATCCAAAGGTACTTACATGCGTAATGTAGCAGTAACGTCAACAATGGGACCTGGAATCAGAATAGACGCATCCAACTACCGTTAATTAGTAATTGACTTTTACAAGTTGATAAGCTATACTAAGTAACGTTATTTAACTGAATACATTATACCGTAGACAGTAGGGGCACTACGCTTAATAACCTGCCGAGGTGTTTGAACAAATAAAATGATTCGTTTATGATATTTGTCAACAAAGCCTCCATGTCTACATGGGGGCTTTGCTTTTTGTACGGTATGATGAATTGCTTTAGGAGGTGGAACAATGTCTAGCATTATGGAACAGAAAAAACAGCTTGTTGAAGAAATCGCTGATAAATTCCGTGCAAGTCAATCTACAGTATTGGTTGACTATCGTGGTCTTGATGTAGCTGAAGTGACTGAATTGCGTAAACAGCTTCGCGAAGCTGGTGTGGAATTCAAGGTTTACAAAAACACAATGACTCGTCGCGCTGCTGAAAGTGTGGAGTTAGGTGAGTTGAGTGAACTTCTAGTAGGCCCAACTGCGATTGCATTTAGTAATGAAGATGTAGTAGCACCTGCAAAGATCATCAATAACTTTGCTAAGGATCATGAAGCATTGGAGATCAAAGCGGGCGTTATCGAAGGCAAGGTGGCAACACTTGATCAAATTAAAGAGCTTGCAGAACTACCAAATTACGAAGGTATGGTATCTATGCTACTCAGCGTGCTACAAGCACCAATTCGCAACTTTGCTTATGCAGCAAAGGCTATTGCGGAGCAGAAGGAAGAACAAGGCGCTTAAGCTGGCAACATGTCAGTAAGTCAGTTAATAAAACAATAAAAAATAGGAGGAACAATCATGACAAAAGAACAAATTATTGATGCTATTAAAGAAATGTCTGTATTAGATTTAAACGATCTTGTTAAAGCAATTGAAGAAGAATTTGGAGTAACAGCAGCAGCTCCAGTAGCAGTAGCTGGAGGAGCAGCGGCAGGTGGCGCAGCTGAAGAGAAAACTGAATTTGATGTTGTGCTTGAAAACGCTGGCGCATCTAAAATCAAAGTTGTTAAAGCAGTTCGCGAAATCACTGGTCTTGGCTTGAAAGATGCAAAAGACCTTGTAGACAACGCTCCTAAAGCAGTAAAAGAAGGCGTTTCTAAAGATGAAGCAGAAGAAGTTAAAGCGAAGCTTGAAGAAGCTGGAGCAACTGTAGAAGTTAAATAATTTTGGTGTCAATCGATTCGATTGATTCCCATAGATTGGAGCTCGTCGTCATGCGACGGGCTCTATATTTACACTCAACGAATTGTATATCTTCTAACATTGATTACAAAACAAAGTAGGTGCCCGAATGGCTGAGCATTACTTTTCACAAAAACCCCAATCTACAAGTTCACCCAAGAAATGGACGTATCAATTACGCGAACGCAATTTTACTTTTACGAGTGATGTCGGTGTATTTTCCAAGCATGAAGTTGATTTTGGTTCTAGATTATTGATTGAACAATTTCAAGAGCCATCTATTTCAGGAGATATTCTAGATGTCGGCTGTGGCTATGGGCCAATTGGAATTGCGCTAGCAGCTAGCTTTTCTGATCGGAAGGTTATTATGTCTGATGTAAATGAGCGGGCTTTGCAGCTTGCGCGGGAAAATGCGGAGCAGAATAACATTACGAATGTCGATTTCATCAAAAGTGATCGCTTTTCAAACTTAAAAGAGATTCAACTTGCTGCAATCGTTACAAACCCGCCGATACGGGCAGGAAAAAAAGTAGTTCATGGTATTTTTGAAGAAAGCAAACCAGCCTTAATAAAGGGTGGGGAGCTATGGACAGTAATTCAAAAAAAGCAAGGCGCCCCATCAGCAAAGGATAAATTAGAAGAGCTCTTCGGTAATGTAGAAACTGTTGCTCGGGATAAAGGTTATTTTATTTTTCGAGCTGTTAATGATTGACCTTGGTTTGTTGTTATGATAATATAATTAAATGCTAACATGGGATTTCTTTTGTCAAGAAAAACTTTCAAGAGAAAATGCTATGTATAAATCATTGGCGTTGGGAAACAATGGTAAAATAGCCGAATTATGCACGGAGTGTTGTTGGAATAGTGTTGGAGGCAATAAAAAAATAGTCAATCAAGGTTTTTTTATAAAAACCTTTTTTCTATTTGTGTCTATTGCTGATTATTGTTTTTCAGCATCAGTGCGTGTGTATCTACATAGTAAAGTGGGTTATTTCTTTAAAAATGATACCCCATAATGATGTGGATGGCAAGTGCATTCTTAGAAATGTATGTTCTATACGGTTCATTCTGTATCGGAATGCGCGTATGCGAGCTTAGGAGAATGCTATCATTCACCCGGTTGTTAATGATGGATAAGTATCTTTCGTATGTCCAGGAGGAGATAATTTGCTTTGTTAAGTAAAGTTAGATCCTTCTAAAAAATATATTCATTTTGTTTGTTCGCAAACAAAAAATGCATGAGTTGAGAGGTGAAGCAGTTGACAGGTCAACTAGTTCAATATGGACGCCACCGTAAGCGTAGAAGCTATGCGCGTATCAGTGAAGTATTGGAATTACCTAATTTAATCGAAATTCAAACCGCTTCCTATCATTGGTTTTTGGAAGAAGGTTTGAGAGAAATGTTTCAAGACATTTCTCCAATCGAGGATTTTGCAGGAAATTTATCGCTAGAGTTTGTTGATTATAGTCTTGGCGAACCAAAATATCCTGTAGATGAATCAAAAGATCGAGATGTCACCTATAATGCTCCACTTCGAGTAAAGGTTCGTTTGATTAATAACGAAACAGGTGAAGTAAAAGAGCAGGAAGTATTTATGGGAGATTTTCCACTGATGACCGATACGGGAACCTTTATTATTAATGGTGCAGAGCGTGTCATCGTATCACAACTCGTACGCTCCCCGAGCGTGTATTACAATGAAAAGTTCGATAAAAATGGGAAACGAGGGATTGCGGCAACCGTTATTCCTAACCGTGGTGCATGGTTGGAATTTGAAACGGACGCAAAAGACGTCGCATACGTGCGCATTGATCGTACGCGAAAGCTTCCAATTACCGTTTTGTTACGAGCGCTTGGATTCGGATCAGACCAAGAAATCATTGATTTACTTGGTGAAAACGAATACCTAATGAATACGTTAGAAAAGGATAATACGGAAACAACCGAAAAAGCGTTACTTGAAATCTATGAACGCTTACGACCTGGTGAGCCGCCAACCGTAGATAATGCGAAGAGCCTACTTGTGTCACGGTTTTTTGATCCAAAACGCTATGACCTTGCACATGTCGGGCGTTATAAAATGAATAAAAAGTTACACTTAAAAAATAGATTATTTAACCAAGTGTTAGCAGAACCTGTAGTTGATCCAGAAACAGGGGAAGTGCTTGCGCAAAAAGGCGAAAAGCTAGAAAGAAAGCTTTTAAATAAGCTTATTCCTTATTTAGAAAAAACAGAAGACACACTAGGGGAATACACTTTCCAACCAGAGGATGGTGTGCTAGAAGATCCTATTCAATTACAGTCGATTAAAATTGTCGACCCTACTGATCCGAGTGGTGAGAAAGAGCTGACAGTAATAGGTAATGGTAATGTTGATTCAAGTGTGAAGAACATTACACCAGCAGATATTTTAGCTTCGATCAGCTATTTCTTTAACCTACTTCATCATGTAGGCGACACGGATGATATTGATCATCTAGGTAATCGTCGTTTGCGTTCAGTTGGGGAATTGCTACAGAACCAATTTAGAATTGGACTTTCTCGTATGGAGCGTGTTGTTCGTGAGCGGATGTCCATTCAGGATACATCTAGCATAACGCCACAACACTTGATAAACATACGACCTGTTATTGCGTCTATCAAAGAGTTCTTTGGAAGCTCTCAGTTATCGCAGTTTATGGATCAGACGAATCCATTAGCGGAGCTTACACATAAGCGTCGTTTATCAGCGCTTGGACCAGGTGGACTAACGCGTGAGCGTGCAGGTTTTGAAGTGCGTGACGTACACTACTCCCACTATGGTCGTATGTGTCCGATTGAAACGCCTGAGGGACCAAACATTGGTTTGATCAACTCCTTGTCTAGTTATGCGAAAGTAAATAAATTTGGGTTTATTGAAACACCGTATCGTCGTGTTGATCCAGATACCGGGAAAGTAACCTCCCAAATTGATTATCTTACTGCAGATGAAGAGGATAATTTTGTTGTAGCGCAAGCGAATGCTCGACTTGGTGAAGATGGGACGTTTATTGATGATGAAGTCATTGCCCGTTTCCGTGGTGAAAACACCATCGTTCCGCGAGAGCAGCTTGATTATATGGACGTTTCGCCGAAACAAGTTGTATCAGCTGCGACTGCATGTATTCCGTTCCTGGAAAACGATGACTCTAACCGTGCGTTAATGGGAGCAAACATGCAACGACAAGCAGTTCCTTTACTGAAGCCAGAAGCACCAATTGTTGGGACAGGGATGGAATATGTATCTGGAAAAGATTCTGGAGCAGCGATTATTTGTCGCAATGAAGGTATTGTTGAAAGTGTCGAGGCAAAAGAAATTGTCGTTCGTCGCACTTCGACAGTTGATGGTAAGGAAGTAAAAGGAGATACAGATCGATATCGTTTACAAAAGTATGTTCGTTCCAACCAAGGAACTTGTTATAACCAGCGTCCGATTGTCCAAGAAGGAGATCGTGTTGTAAAAGGTGAAATTCTCGCTGATGGTCCTTCAATGGAAGATGGAGAGCTTGCACTTGGACGTAATGTTCTTGTGGGCTTCATGACGTGGGAAGGTTACAACTATGAGGATGCTATTATCATGAGTGAGCGCCTCGTTAAAGATGATGTATATACGTCTGTTCATATTGAAGAGTATGAGTCTGAGGCTAGAGATACAAAGCTAGGACCAGAAGAAATCACACGTGATATTCCAAACGTAGGTGAAGATGCACTTAAAAACCTAAACGAAAGTGGTATTATACGCGTTGGAGCAGAAGTAAAAGATGGTGATATTCTTGTAGGGAAGGTTACTCCAAAAGGTGTTACCGAACTATCTGCCGAAGAACGATTACTTCACGCAATCTTTGGTGAAAAAGCGCGTGAGGTTCGAGATACATCACTTCGTGTACCGCATGGAGCAGGTGGAATTGTACTTGACGTTAAGATTTTTAACCGTGAAGATGGCGATGAATTGCCACCAGGTGTAAATGAACTGGTACGTGTCTATATCGTTCAGAAGCGTAAAATTCACGAAGGCGATAAAATGGCTGGACGTCACGGAAATAAAGGGGTTATCTCTAAGATTCTTCCGGAAGAAGATATGCCATACCTTCCAGATGGTACGCCGATTGATATTATGCTTAACCCATTAGGTGTTCCTTCTCGTATGAATATTGGACAGGTGTTTGAGCTTCATTTAGGGATGGCTGCAAGGCAGTTAGGACTACATGTTGCTTCGCCGGTATTTGATGGAGCAACCGAACAAGATGTTTGGGATACATTAGAAGAAGCTGGTATGCCTCGGGATGCCAAAACAGTATTGTACGATGGAAGAACGGGAGAAGCCTTTGACAATCGTGTATCTGTCGGTATCATGTATATGATTAAATTGGCACACATGGTTGATGACAAGTTACATGCTCGTTCAACTGGACCATATTCACTTGTTACACAACAACCATTAGGTGGTAAAGCACAATTTGGTGGTCAGCGCTTTGGTGAAATGGAAGTGTGGGCACTTGAAGCATATGGTGCAGCATACACCCTTCAAGAAATCCTGACTGTGAAATCAGATGATGTTGTTGGTCGTGTGAAAACATACGAGTCCATCGTTAAAGGCGAGAACGTACCTGAGCCTGGTGTTCCAGAGTCATTTAAGGTTCTTATCAAGGAATTACAAAGTCTTGGTATGGATGTTAAAATTCTAGCTGGTGATGAGACAGAAATAGAGATGCGTGAGCTTGAAGAAGAAGAAACACAAGCAGCAAGCAAGCTAAATCTGGAAGTAGAAGAAAACTAGGGTTTAAGCAGGTATTGTAAAAGAACTCAAAACTAAACGATAGCATTGCATGAAATCGGTATGCATACCGATTTCATGCCATCTCGTTTTTAGATAGCATTGGATACTTTTTAGCAAAATCGTACATTAAAAGGGAGGTAGGCCCCTTGCTAGATGTAAATAATTTTGAGTATATGAAAATCGGCTTGGCTTCACCGGAAAAGATACGCTCGTGGTCTTACGGAGAAGTAAAGAAACCAGAAACGATTAACTATCGTACGTTAAAACCTGAAAAAGACGGCTTGTTCTGTGAGCGTATTTTTGGACCGCAAAAAGACTGGGAATGTCATTGTGGAAAGTATAAGCGTGTACGCTATAAGGGCGTCGTTTGTGACCGTTGTGGTGTTGAAGTAACGAAGGCAAAAGTCCGTCGTGAACGGATGGGTCATATTGAGCTTGCTGCACCAGTTTCCCACATATGGTACTTCAAAGGGATTCCAAGTAGAATGGGGCTTGTTTTAGACATGTCTCCAAGAGCATTGGAAGAAGTTATTTACTTTGCTGCTTATATCGTTACAGAGCCAGGCAACACTCCTTTGGAGAAAAAGCAACTACTTTCCGAAAAAGAGTATCGCACGTATTATGAAAAATACGGTAGTTCTTTTAAAGCGCAAATGGGTGCAGAAGCGATTCGGAAATTATTGCAAGATATTAATCTTGAAAAAGAAGTAGATGCACTTAAGGAAGAATTAAAAACGGCTCAAGGGCAGCGGAGAACAAGAGCTATCAAGCGCTTAGAAGTAATGGAAGCATTCCGTCATTCTGGAAACGATCCATCATGGATGGTATTAGACGTACTTCCTGTTATTCCGCCGGAAATCCGACCAATGGTACAGCTTGATGGTGGACGCTTTGCGACATCTGATTTGAATGATCTTTATCGCCGAGTGATTAACCGTAACAATCGTCTAAAGCGACTATTAGATCTTGGTGCGCCGAGTATTATTGTTCAAAATGAAAAGCGCATGCTTCAAGAAGCTGTCGATGCATTAATCGATAATGGCCGTAGAGGTCGTCCTGTGACAGGACCAGGAAACAGACCATTGAAATCCTTGTCACATATGTTAAAAGGAAAACAAGGTCGTTTCCGTCAAAACTTACTCGGTAAACGTGTTGATTATTCAGGACGTTCTGTTATCGTAGTTGGTCCAAATCTTCAAATGTATCAGTGTGGACTACCGAAAGAAATGGCATTAGAGCTCTTTAAACCATTTGTGATGAAAGAACTTGTTGCAAATGGAATTGCACATAACATTAAATCAGCAAAACGTAAGATTGAGCGCATGCATCCAGATGTATGGGATGTTCTTGAAGAAGTAATTAAAGAACATCCGGTGTTACTGAACAGGGCACCAACTTTGCATAGATTAGGAATCCAGGCTTTTGAACCTACTTTAGTTGAAGGCCGCGCGATCCGCTTACATCCACTCGTTTGTACAGCGTATAACGCTGACTTTGATGGGGACCAAATGGCGGTTCACGTTCCATTATCTGCGGAAGCACAAGCAGAAGCTAGAATCTTAATGCTAGCAGCCCAAAACATTCTTAACCCGAAAGATGGTAAGCCGGTTGTTACGCCATCACAGGATATGGTATTAGGTAACTATTACCTCACACTAGAGCGCGAAGATGCGATTGGTGAAGGTAGCATATTTAAGGATGTCAATGAGGCAATCATTGCATATCAGAATGGATATGTTCATTTGCACACACGTGTTGCTGTAAAAGCATCTAGTGTGAATAACAAAACATTTAATGAAGAACAGCAAGGACAATTGCTCCTTACCACCGTAGGGAAATTAATCTTCAATGAAATTTTGCCAGATTCATTCCCATATATTAACGAACCAACAAAGTTAAACCTTGAAGTTCGTACACCTGAAAAATATTTTGTGGAAAAAGGTACAAATATCAAAGAAGAAATTAAAGCGCGTGAAATTGTGAAGCCATTTAAAAAAGGTTTCCTAGGAGACATCATTGCAGAAGTGTTCAAACGCTTTAAAATCAGTGAGACTTCTAAAATGCTTGACCGAATGAAAAACCTCGGTTTTAGATATTCTACAAAGGCAGGTATGACTGTTGGGGTATCTGATATAGTTGTATTAGCTGAAAAAGATGAAATTCTTATTGAGGCACAAGAGAAAGTAGATAGAGTACTAAAGCAATTCCGTCGTGGATTAATCACAGAGGAAGAGCGTTATGATCGTGTTATTGCCATTTGGTCACAGGCGAAGGATACAATCCAAGATAAGCTAATGGACTCCCTGGATAACCGAAATCCAATCTTTATGATGAGTGATTCTGGAGCAAGGGGTAACGCATCCAACTTTACACAGTTAGCTGGAATGCGTGGTCTAATGGCCAACCCGGCTGGACGTATCATTGAATTACCGATCAAATCAAGCTTCCGTGAAGGTTTAACCGTTCTAGAATACTTTATTTCTACACACGGAGCGCGTAAAGGATTAGCCGATACAGCATTGAAGACAGCTGACTCTGGTTACCTAACACGTCGTCTCGTTGATGTGGCGCAAGATGTAATCGTTCGTGAAACGGATTGTGGAACAGATCGTGGTTTGGCTGTTGCTGCACTAACTGACGGCTCTGAAATGATTGAGCCATTAATCGATCGATTAATTGGTAGAACAGCATTTGAAACAGTGAAACATCCAGAGTCAGGCGAAGTGATTGTGGATCGTAACGAAATGATTACAGAAGATCAAGCAAAACAAATCGTAGAAGCTGGTATTGAAGAAGTTACCATACGCACAGTGTTCACATGTAACACGAAGCACGGTGTATGTAAGAAATGTTATGGACGCAACCTCGCTACAGGTGATCAGGTAGAAGTTGGAGAAGCAGTCGGAATCATTGCTGCTCAATCTATCGGAGAACCTGGTACACAGTTAACAATGCGTACCTTCCACACAGGTGGGGTAGCTGGAGACGATATTACCCAAGGTTTACCTCGTATCCAAGAGCTATTCGAAGCTCGTAATCCGAAAGGGCAGGCTGTAATTAGTGAACTTTATGGTACTGTACACGAGATTCAAGAAGCGAAGGATAAACAAGAGATTATCGTTCAAGGAGAAGTTGAACAACGTGCATACGCTGTTCCTTACAATGCTCGCTTGAAGGTTTCCGTAGGTGATGAAGTAATTGCTGGTCAAGAGCTAACGGAAGGATCTGTTGATCCAAAAGAATTAATCCGTGTGCAAGGCGTAGAAGGTGTTCAAGATTATCTATTACGCGAAGTACAACGTGTTTACCGTATGCAAGGGGTTGAAATTGGTGATAAGCACGTAGAAGTAATGGTGCGCCAAATGCTTCGTAAGATTCGGGTCGTTGATTCAGGAGAAACAGACGTACTCCCAGGATCATTACTTGAAATTCATCAATTCCGTGAAGCGAACCGAAAAGTTCTTCAAGAAGGAAAACAACCTGCAGTCGGTAAACCAGTATTACTTGGAATCACGAAAGCATCACTTGAGACAGATTCCTTCTTATCAGCAGCATCCTTCCAGGAGACTACACGTGTCCTTACAGATGCAGCGATTAAAGGTAAGCGTGATGAATTACTCGGATTAAAAGAGAACGTAATTATTGGTAAGCTTGTGCCAGCTGGAACTGGGATGCAACGCTATCGTAAAATTCAAGCCCCTACATTTGAGACAGAAGAAGCAGTTGAAGAGGCTGAAGAAACGATACAATAATTATTGTTTTACATGCTTGAAATAAAATAGGTATGGTGCGTGTAGGAAAAATGTTTTTAGAATGATAAAAAACACCTACACGCACATCCTATCTATTACAAAAAAAGACGGAAGTAACAACAAAAAAGTTAAAATTTTAATTGACATTAAAAAACGAGAATGATACTATATTCAAGGTGCTTCCGTTTTATTATTGTTACTTTGGAGGATGCGTAGATGTCTTATGAAAAAGTGACACAGGTTAAATCCCGTGCCATTATTGGTCTGAAACAGACATTGAAAGCTATGAAAAATGGCGAAGTAGATGAAGTTTACGTCGCAAATGATGCAGCACAACACATTACGAAAAAAGTGGTGGATTTAGCAAACACACTCGATATCCCATGCTATCATGTTGATTCAATGAAAGATCTAGGTGTTGCGTGTGGAATAGATGTTGGTGCGTCAACGGTAGCAATAAAGCGATAAGAGTTTTGGTGGAACGATGTTTCACGAAGGCTTTGTTTTTTACTTTAAGATGAACCACCTGGATGTGTGGGATTACAATAATCCTTGCCGTTCGTGGTTTTCTAATTCTTTTTTTGAGATATTTGCAAACTAGAAGGGAGGAAAACAAGAATGCCTACTATTAATCAACTCGTCCGTAAAGGTCGTGTAAGTAAGCCGAAAAAATCAGACTCTCCAGCGCTTAACAGAGGGTATAACAGCTTCAAAAAGAAAATGACAAATGTTAATTCACCACAAAAACGTGGCGTATGTACACGTGTTGGTACATTAACTCCGAAGAAGCCAAACTCTGCTCTTCGTAAATATGCGCGTGTTCGTTTGTCGAACAACATGGAAGTAACAGCATACATTCCTGGAATTGGTCACAATTTACAAGAACACAGTGTTGTATTGCTTCGTGGTGGTCGTGTAAAAGACTTACCAGGGGTTCGTTACCACATTGTACGTGGTGCATTGGACACAGCAGGTGTTGAAGGACGTGCACAAGGACGTTCTAAATACGGTACAAAAAAGCCAAAAGAAAAGAAATAATGTAGTAACAACTCAGAAATAGGAAAGGAGGGGGACATATGCCACGTAAAGGACCAGTACCTAAACGCGATGTCTTACCGGATCCACTTTATAATTCAAAATTAGTAACTCGTTTAATCAACCAAATCATGGTGGACGGAAAACGAGGAAAAGCAGAGAAGATTTTATACAATGCTTTTGAACTTGTTGGAGAAAGAAGCGGCCAAAATCCAATGGACGTTTTCGAACAAGCAATGAAAAATGTAATGCCTGTACTTGAGGTTAGAGCACGCCGTGTTGGAGGATCGAACTATCAAGTACCAATGGAAGTTCGCCCTGACCGTCGTCAAACTTTAGGTTTACGCTACCTCGTTAACTATGCACGTCTTCGTGGAGAAAAAACGATGGAAGAGCGTTTGGCAAATGAAATTCTTGATGCATCTAATAACACTGGAGCATCTGTTAAGAAACGTGAAGAAATGCATAAAATGGCAGAAGCGAACAAAGCATTCGCTCACTATCGCTGGTAAAACAAACCAAATAAGGTTTATAGGAAGGAGAAGAATACATGGCAAGAGAGTTCTCCTTGGAAAAGACGCGTAATATTGGGATTATGGCACATATTGATGCAGGTAAGACCACAACTACTGAGCGTATTCTTTTCTACACAGGACGTATTCATAAGATTGGTGAAACACATGAAGGTGCTTCACAGATGGACTGGATGGAGCAGGAGCAAGAACGTGGTATTACAATCACCTCTGCTGCTACAACTGCTCAATGGAAAGGTCATCGTATAAACATTATCGATACACCAGGACACGTAGACTTCACAGTGGAAGTTGAAAGATCATTACGTGTACTTGATGGAGCAGTAACTGTACTTGATGCACAATCAGGTGTAGAGCCACAAACAGAAACAGTATGGCGTCAAGCAACAACATACGGTGTACCGCGAATTGTATTCATTAACAAAATGGATAAAATCGGTGCAGATTTCCTTTACTCTACAGGTACTTTAAAAGACCGTCTAGGAGCAAATGCTCATCCGGTTCAGCTTCCTATTGGTGCTGAAGATCAGTTCGAAGGAATCATCGACCTTATTAACATGGAAGCACACTTCTATACAGATGATCTTGGAACAAAGGATGAATCTCGTGAGATTCCTGCAGAATACAAAGAGAAGGCTGAAGAGCTTCGTGCATCTCTTGTTGAAGCAGTGTCTGAGCTAGACGAAGAATTGATGATGAAGTTCTTAGAAGGAGAAGAAATCTCCAATGAAGAGCTTAAAAAAGCAATTCGTCAAGCTACATTAAATGTTGAATTTTACCCAGTATTCTGTGGTTCAGCATTTAAAAACAAAGGGGTTCAATTAATGCTTGATGGCGTTTTAGACTTCCTACCAGCACCTACAGACGTAGCTTCAATTGAAGGTGTTGTACCTGGCACTGAAGAAGAAGTAACACGCCCATCTGATGACAAAGCGCCATTCTCTGCTTTGGCATTTAAAGTTATGACAGACCCATTTGTTGGAAAGCTAACATTCTTCCGTGTGTATTCCGGAACATTAGAATCAGGTTCTTATGTTAAGAACTCTGTGAAAGATAAGCGTGAACGTGTAGGACGTATCCTACAAATGCACGCAAACCACCGCGAAGAAATCTCTGTTGTATATAGTGGAGAAATTGCTGCGGCAGTTGGTTTGAAAGATACATCAACAGGAGATACACTATGTGATGAAAAGAATCCAGTTATTCTTGAATCTATGGAATTCCCTGATCCAGTTATCTCTGTTGCGATTGAACCTAAAACAAAAGCAGATCAGGATAAAATGGGTATCGCTCTCGGTAAGTTAGCAGAAGAAGATCCTACATTTAAAACTGAAACAAATGCAGAGACAGGGCAAACAATTATTTCTGGAATGGGTGAACTTCACCTTGATATTATTGTTGACCGTCTAAAGCGTGAGTTTAAAGTAGAAGCAAACGTAGGAGCTCCACAGGTTGCTTATCGCGAAACATTCCGCTCTGCTGCTGATGTAGAAGGTAAATTTGTTCGCCAATCTGGTGGACGTGGACAGTACGGACATGTATGGATTCATTTCGAGCCGAACGAAGAAGGAGCAGGCTTCGAATTCGAAAACAAAATTGTCGGTGGTGTTGTACCTCGTGAATACATCCCTGCGGTTGAAGCTGGAGTGAGAGATGCAATGGCAAACGGTGTGTTAGCTGGCTATCCATTAATCGATGTAAAAGCTGCACTCTATGATGGAAGCTATCACGATGTCGACTCAAACGAGATGGCATTTAAAATCGCTGCATCCATGGCTTTGAAAGCTGCTAAAAACAAATGTAACCCTGTAATTCTTGAGCCGATTGAAAAAGTTGAAATCGTTGTTCCAGAAGAATACATGGGAGACATCATGGGTGATGTTACATCACGCCGTGGTCGTGTTGAAGGTATGGAAGCACGTGGTAATGCGCAAGTAATCAAAGCGTTTGTCCCACTTTCTGAAATGTTTGGTTATGCAACTGCATTACGTTCAAACACACAAGGACGTGGAACATATACAATGCACTTTGATCACTATGAAGAAGTACCAAAGAGTATTTCTGAAGAAATTATCAAGAAAAATGCAGGCGAATAATTGATTTTTTCTGCAATCTAACGTATAACTTTTGTTGAAGGCTTAGAAATAACGTGATAAGAAATGTGATTTCTAAGTTTATAAATAAAACTATAAATTCATTTATTTATTTAAAGGAGGAACTATAAATGGCTAAAGAAAAATTTGACCGCTCCAAATCGCACGTTAACATTGGTACTATTGGACACGTTGACCATGGTAAAACAACGTTAACTGCTGCGATTACAACTGTAATGCACAAGAAATCTGGTAAAGGTACTGCTATGGCTTATGACCAAATTGATGGTGCACCAGAAGAAAAAGAACGTGGAATTACAATTGCAACTTCTCACGTTGAGTATGAAACAGACACTCGTCACTATGCACACGTAGACTGCCCAGGACACGCTGACTATGTTAAAAACATGATCACTGGTGCTGCGCAAATGGACGGAGCTATCCTTGTAGTATCTGCTGCTGATGGTCCAATGCCACAAACTCGTGAGCACATCCTACTTTCACGTAACGTTGGGGTACCTGCAATTGTTGTATTCCTAAACAAATGTGATATGGTTGATGACGAAGAATTACTAGAACTAGTTGAAATGGAAGTTCGTGATCTATTAACTGAATACGAATTCCCTGGTGATGATGTACCAGTAGTAAAAGGTTCTGCACTTAAAGCACTTGAAGGCGATGCAGAATACGAAGAAAAAATCGTTGAATTGATGGCTGCAGTTGATGAGTACATCCCAACTCCAGCACGTGATACTGAAAAACCATTCATGATGCCAGTTGAGGACGTATTCTCAATCACTGGTCGTGGAACAGTTGCAACTGGACGTGTTGAGCGTGGACAAGTAAAAGTTGGAGACGAAGTTGAGATCATCGGTCTTGCAGAAGAGTCTTCAAAAACTACTGTAACAGGTGTTGAAATGTTCCGTAAGCTTCTTGATTATGCAGAAGCTGGAGATAACATTGGTGCACTTCTACGTGGTGTATCTCGTGAAGATATCAGCCGTGGTCAAGTACTTGCTAAGCCAGGTACAATTACACCACACACAAACTTCAAAGCAGAAGTTTATGTTCTATCTAAAGAAGAAGGTGGACGTCATACCCCATTCTTCTCAAACTATCGCCCACAGTTCTACTTCCGTACAACGGACGTAACTGGTGTTATCCAACTTCCAGAGGGAGTAGAAATGGTAATGCCTGGCGATAACATTGAAATGACAGTAGAATTGATCTCACCAATCGCGATCGAAGACGGAACTCGTTTCTCTATTCGTGAAGGTGGACGTACTGTTGGATCAGGCGTTGTTTCTTCTATCCAAAAATAAGTATTGATTTTCATTAAAAGAGGTTACGTGACGACGTAGCCTCTTTTTATCATTAAAAAATGCTTAACCAACTCTATTGTAAATGCGGATCAGCATGAGACAATGAACATAAGTTTGGCATTCAGCTGGCTTCCTCATAAACTATGAATCAATAGGACAACTTTCCCAACAAAAAAATCCCGTTCAACCCTTGCAATCACTATAAATAGTAAGTATAATACATAAATGTGCAACCAGAAGGTTTTTCTTAAAAAAAGGTTGCATTGACGGCATTCCTTCTATATAATAAGAATGTTGGTCATTAAAGGCGATGAAGTGAAAGGTTGTTGGCACACCCGGCCCCTTTGCCATGGCGGGCTGCCAAGAAATTTTCGCGGAGAATGTCTATTATAAAATGGGCGAAAAAGGAGGGAAAATAATGGCAAAAGAAAAAATCAGAATCCGTTTAAAAGCATATGATCACAGAATTCTAGATCAATCTGCTGAGAAAATCGTGGAAACTGCAAAGCGTTCAGGTGCAGCGGTATCAGGTCCAATTCCGTTACCAACGGAAAAGGCTGTCTACACAGTATTGCGCGCGGTGCACAAGTACAAAGATTCTCGTGAACAATTCGAAATGCGCACTCATAAGCGTTTAATCGATATTGTTAACCCAACACCACAAACAGTCGATTCATTAATGCGACTTGATCTACCATCTGGTGTTGATATAGAAATCAAATTATAATTTTTTATTTAATAGGAGGTGTAACGGATGACGAAAGGAATCTTAGGTCGTAAAATCGGCATGACACAGCTGTTTTCTGAAAGCGGAGAATTAATCCCTGTAACTGTTGTTCAAGCTGAGCCAAACGTAGTGCTTCAAAAGCGTACGATGGAAAACGATGGCTATGAAGCAATTCAAATTGGTTTTGCTGATAAGAAAGAATCACGTTCAAACAAGGCTGAAAAAGGGCATGCTGAAAAAGCAAACACAACCCCTAAGCGCTACGTTCGTGAAATCCGTAACGCAAACCTTGACGAATATGAAGTAGGTCAAGAGCTTAGCGTTGAATTATTTCAAGCGGGTGACATTGTAGATGTAACTGGAACTTCTAAAGGTAAAGGATTCCAAGGATCTATCAAGCGTCACAATCAATCACGCGGACCAATGGGTCACGGATCACATTATCATAGAGGTCCTGGTTCTATGGGAGCTGTTGATGCAATGCGCGTGTTCCCTGGTAAGAAACTTCCAGGACATATGGGTTCTGAACAAGTAACGATTCAAAATCTAGAAATCGTTAGTGTAGATACAGAACGTAATTTACTTTTGATCAAAGGCAATGTGCCTGGAGCAAAAAAATCATTCGTGAAAATTACGAGTGCAATAAAGGCTAAATAATCATAGACACGAAGGGAGGATATGTCATGCCTAAAGTAGCACTATTTAAACAAGATGGTTCACAGGTCGGAGATATCGAATTGAATGATTCTGTATTTGGCATTGAACCAAACACACATGTATTACATGAAGCAGTAGTGATGCAACGTGCATCATTGCGTCAAGGTACGCACAAGGTAAAAAACCGCTCAGAAGTACGCGGAGGCGGACGCAAACCATGGCGTCAAAAAGGTACTGGTAGAGCTCGTCAAGGTTCTATTCGATCACCACAATGGGTTGGCGGTGGAACTGTATTTGGTCCAACACCACGTAGCTACAGCTACAAGCTACCTAAAAAGGTTCGTCGTTTAGCTTTGAGATCTGCTTTATCTACTAAGGTAAAAGAAGAAAGCATTCTTGTGTTGGAGAATCTAGCTTTTGAAGCTCCAAAAACAAAAGAGTTTGTTAACATGCTAACTGCATTAAACGCAAATGGAAAAACACTTGTTGTGACTACAGAAAAAGACGAAAACGTTGTACGTTCTGCTAACAACCTTCAAAAAGTAAAGGTTTTAACAGTTGAAGAGGTTAACGTTTTAGACTTGCTGTTGCATGACAAGCTGATTTTAACAAAAGATGCAGCTGAAAAAGCAGGGGAGGTGCTTTCATAATGAAAGATGCACGCGACGTAATCAAACGCCCTGTCATTACAGAAAACTCTGCTGATCTTATGGCGGAGAAAAAGTATACGTTTGAAGTAAACCCGAAAGCAAACAAGACGGAAATCAAAGATGCTGTTGAAACAATCTTTGGTGTAAAAGTCTTAAAGGTAAATACAATGAACGTTAAAGGTAAGTTTAAAAGAATGGGACGCTATGGCGGATACCGTTCAGACCGTAAGAAAGCAATTGTTCAGCTATCTGAAGATAGCAAGGAACTAGACTTCTTTGAAGCATAAGATTTTAACTTAACGTGAAGGAGGGAAAAAAGATGGCGATTAAAAAATTCAGACCTACCTCAAATGGTAGACGTAATATGTCTGTATTAGATTTTGCTGAAATCACTACAGACACTCCGGAAAAATCCCTATTAAGTCCACTACACAAACGCGGCGGACGTAATAACCAAGGGAAATTAACGGTTCGTCATCAAGGCGGCGGGCACAAGCGTCAATACCGTATTATCGACTTTAAACGCGATAAAGATGGAATACCAGGACGCGTTGCTACGATCGAATATGATCCAAACCGCACAGCAAACATTGCTTTGATTCATTATGTAGATGGTGAAAAGCGTTATATATTAGCACCAAAAGGGTTAAAGGTTGGCCAAGAAATTGAATCTGGAGAAAATGCAGATATCAAAGTAGGGAATGCGTTACCGTTAATAAACATTCCTGTTGGTACAATCATTCACAACATTGAATTAAAACCAGGCCGTGGTGGTCAACTTGTACGTTCTGCTGGTGCAGAAGCACAAATCCTTGGTCGTGAAGGTAAATACGTTCTTGTACGTCTTGGATCTGGCGAAGTACGTTTGATTCTAGCAACTTGCCGTGCTACAGTTGGCCAGGTTGGAAATCTTGAGCATGAACTTGTTCGTGTTGGGAAAGCAGGTCGTTCTCGTTGGTTAGGCAAGCGTCCTACTGTACGTGGATCTGTAATGAACCCGAATGATCACCCACACGGTGGTGGTGAAGGACGTGCGCCAATCGGACGTAAATCACCAATGTCACCATGGGGCAAACCTACACTTGGTTATAAGACACGTAAACGTAATAAGCCGTCCGATAAATATATCGTTCGTAAACGCAAAAAATAAGGCGATAGGATGATGGGTAAGAAACCCGTTTCTTAACTCTGAAAGGAGGTTTATCCATGGGTCGTAGTTTGAAAAAAGGACCTTTTGCAGATGACCATCTATTGAAAAAAATCGATCAATTGAACGAAGGCGACAAAAAGCAGGTTATTAAAACTTGGTCACGCCGTTCAACTATATTTCCAACATTCGTTGGTCACACGGTAGCTGTATATGACGGTCGCAAGCACGTACCGGTTTATATCACAGAAGACATGGTCGGACATAAATTAGGTGAATTCGCGCCAACCCGCACGTATAAAGGGCACGCTGGCGATGATAAGAAAACAAAACGCTAATGAGAGGAGGCACTCCACATGCAAGCTAAAGCCGTTGCGAAATCAGTTCGTATTGCTCCTCGTAAAGTACGGTTAGTTATTGATTTAATTCGAGGAAAAAGTGTTGGTGAAGCAGTAGCAATACTCCGCCATACACAACGAGGTGCTTCTCCAGTCGTAGAGAAAGTTTTAAAGTCTGCTATTGCTAATGCAGAGCACAACTACGAAATGGATCCGGATAGTTTAATCATTTCCGAAGCATTTGTAAATGAAGGAGTTACATTGAAACGCTTCCGTCCACGTGCACAAGGACGTGCAAGCAAAATCAACAAACGCACAAGCCACATTACAGTAGTGGTAACAGAAAAGAAGGAGGGATAGTCAGTGGGGCAAAAAGTACACCCAACGGGTCTTCGTGTCGGTATTATCAAAGACTGGGAGTCTAAATGGTACGCTGATAAAGACTACGCAGATCTTTTGCATGAAGATATTAAAATCAGAGAATATCTTGAAAACCGCTTAAGCACAGCTGCTGTATCTTCCATTGAAATTGAGCGTGCAGCAAACCGTGTTAATATTACTATTCACACTGGAAAGCCAGGTATGGTAATTGGTAAAGGCGGTTCTGAAGTTGAAGCATTACGTAAATCATTAAACAGCTTGACTGGCAAGCGTGTTCATATCAATATTGTTGAAATCAAGAAAGTAGATATTAACGCTAAATTGGTTGCAGACAACATTGCTCGTCAACTTGAAAATCGTATTTCATTCCGTCGTGCACAAAAGCAAGCAATCCAACGTGCAATGCGTGCAGGAGCAAAAGGAATTAAAACACAAGTTTCCGGACGTCTTGGAGGAGCAGATATTGCTCGTGCGGAACATTATAGTGAAGGAACAGTGCCATTACACACATTGCGTGCTGATATCGATTACGGTACAGCAGAAGCAGATACAACCTACGGTAAGCTAGGAGTAAAAGTGTGGATCTATCGTGGTGAAGTCCTTCCAACTAAATCCAAAAAATAAGGAAGGGGGAAATGCATTATGTTAATGCCTAAACGTGTTAAATATCGTAGACAACATCGTGGTAAAATGAGAGGCCAAGCAAAAGGTGGTACAACAGTATCATTTGGTGAGTTCGGTTTGCAGGCTCAAGAAGCGTCTTGGATTACAAGCCGTCAGATTGAAGCAGCTCGTATCGCAATGACACGTTACATGAAACGTGGCGGTAAAGTATGGATTAAAATTTTCCCTGACAAACCATATACTGCAAAACCCCTAGAAGTTCGTATGGGATCCGGTAAAGGGGCTCCAGAAGGATGGGTAGCAGTAGTTAAACCTGGGAAGGTAATGTTTGAGATCGCTGGTGTATCAGAAGAGGTTGCACGTGAAGCGTTGCGTCTTGCTTCTCATAAACTACCGATCAAAACTAAGTTCGTAAAACGTGAAGAAATTGGTGGTGAAATCAATGAAGGCTAATGAGATCAGAGAACTAACCACTGCCGAAATTGAACAAAAGGTAAAAGCAATGAAAGAAGAGCTATTCAACTTACGCTTTCAGCTTGCTACAGGTCAATTAGAAAACACTGCACGTATTCGTGAAGTGAAAAAAGCAATTGCCCGCATGAAAACTGTAATTCGTCAACGTGAATTAAGCGTAAATAACTGATAATGAGAGGAGGTTAGCCTCGGGATGACTGAACGTAATAATCGTAAAGTATACACAGGTCGTGTTGTTTCAGATAAAATGGATAAAACAATTACTGTGCTTGTAGAAACTTACAAGTTTCACAAATTGTATGGTAAGCGTGTTAAATATTCAAAGAAATTAAAAGCACATGATGAAAACAACCAAGCAAAGCTTGGAGACATCGTTCGTATCATGGAAACTCGTCCGCTATCAGCTACAAAACGCTTTCGTCTAGTTGAAGTTGTTGAAGAAGCGGTCATTATATAATTAAAGTTCGCTCGGAATGTATCCGAAGGGAGGTCATAGCGATATGATTCAACAAGAAACTCGCTTAAAAGTTGCAGATAACTCAGGTGCGCGTGAGGTTTTAACCATTAAAGTACTTGGTGGATCCGGACGTAAAACAGCTAATATTGGTGATGTAATTGTTTGTACAGTCAAACAAGCAACACCAGGTGGCGTTGTCAAGAAAGGCGAAGTTGTCAAAGCTGTTATCGTACGTACGAAGAGTGGCGTCCGCCGTAAAGATGGGTCATATATTCGTTTTGATGAAAATGCTGCCGTAATTATTCGTGACGATAAGAGTCCAAGAGGAACACGTATTTTTGGACCAGTTGCACGTGAATTGCGTGATGCACAATTCATGAAAATCGTATCTCTAGCTCCAGAAGTTTTATAAGTAGAATTGTCCTGAAGGAGGTGCGTCAAGCATGCATGTAAAAAAAGGTGACAAAGTTAAAGTATTATCCGGCAAAGACCGTGGTAAACAAGGCACTATTTTAGAAACGTATCCTAAGAAGGATCGTGTCCTTGTTGAAGGTGTCAACATGATTAAAAAACACGCAAAGCCTTCACAAGAAAATCCACAAGGTGGTATCTTGAATCAAGAAGCACCAATTCATGTTTCTAATGTATTGCCAATAGATCCTAAATCCGGTGAGCCAACTCGTGTTGGGTATGAAGTACGTGATGGAAAGAAAGTCCGCATCGCTAAAAAATCCGGTGAAGAATTAAAATAATTTAGCGACGAAAGGAGGGCGACATGATGAATCAACTTAAAGAAAAATACCAAGAGCAAATCGTTCCATCTTTGATGGAAAAGTTTAATTATAAATCTGTAATGGAAGTGCCTGTAATTGAGAAAATCGTTGTCAACATGGGTGTTGGTGACGCAGTTCAGAACTCTAAGGCATTAGATAACGCTGTAGAGGAATTAGCGTTGATTTCTGGTCAAAAGCCTGTTGTTACACGTGCGAAAAAATCAATCGCTGGTTTTCGCCTTCGTGAAGGAATGCCTATCGGTGCAAAAGTAACCCTTCGCGGTGAAAGAATGTATGAATTCCTACAAAAGCTTATTTCTGTATCACTACCACGTGTTCGTGACTTCCGTGGTGTATCAAAGAAAGCTTTTGATGGTCGTGGTAACTACACATTAGGTGTAAAAGAACAATTAATTTTCCCAGAAATCAATTACGATAAAGTAAGTAAAGTTCGTGGAATGGATATCGTTATTGTAACCACTTCTAAAACGGACGAAGAAGCTCGTGAACTTTTGGCTCAACTTGGCATGCCTTTCCAAAAATAGAGCTAATACAAGGAGGGAAAATTGTGGCTAAAAAATCAATGGTTGCGAAGCAAAAACGCCCACAAAAGTATCAAGTACGTGAATACACACGCTGTGAGCGTTGTGGACGTCCACATTCCGTAATTCGCAAATTTAAACTTTGCCGTATTTGTTTCCGTGAACTTGCCTATAAAGGTCAAATTCCTGGTGTCAAAAAAGCAAGCTGGTAAACCCCGATTCGGGAAGGAGGTAATGAGTAATGGTAATGACAGATCCAATCGCAGATATGCTAACTCGTATTCGTAACGCCAACATGGTAAAACATGAAAAATTGGAGCTTCCTGCTTCCAAAATGAAAAAAGAGGTCGCTGATATCCTTAAAAGAGAAGGCTTTGTCCGTGACTATGAATTTATTGAAGACAACAAGCAAGGTATTCTGCGTATATTCCTTAAGTACGGTGCCAATGAAGAGCGAGTAATTACAGGTATTAAGCGTATTAGTAAGCCTGGACTTCGTGTTTACGCGAAAGCAGATGAAGTACCACGCGTACTGAACGGACTGGGAATTGCAATCGTATCAACATCAAAAGGTGTACTTTCTGATAAAGAAGCACGCTCACAAGCTGTTGGTGGCGAAGTTCTTGCATATGTTTGGTAATCAACATTAATTGATGAGGAGGTGCATGGAATGTCTCGTATAGGACTGAAACCAATTGAAATCCCAAGTGGTGTAGAAGTAAAATTTAACGGAAATACCGCTACTGTAAAAGGACCTAAAGGTGAATTGACTAGAACTTTTCATAGCGATATGAAAATTAAAATAGAAGAAAATACGATTTTTGTAGAACGTCCAAGTAATGATCGTGAGCATCGTTCCCTTCACGGAACAACACGTAGCTTGATTGCTAACATGGTTGAAGGCGTTCATCAAGGATTTGAAAAGAAACTAGAAATAATCGGGGTTGGATACCGTGCTCAAAAACAAGGAACGAAGCTTGTTGTTAACGCAGGTTATTCCCATCCAGTTGAAATCGAACCTGAAAAAGGTATCGAGATTGAAGTTCCAAAAAACACGGAAATAATCGTCAAAGGGATCGACAAAGAAGCTGTTGGTGCAATTGCTGCTAACATTCGTGCGATCAGACCACCTGAACCTTACAAAGGTAAAGGAATTCGTTATGTTGGCGAATATGTACGTCGTAAAGAAGGTAAAACTGCTAAATAAGGCATGTTAGGGAGCAGAAAGGAGTGACCTAGATGATCACAAAACCTGACAAAAATGTTGCACGTAAAAGAAGACACGCGCGTGTCCGCAAGCATGTTGCTGGTACACAAGAGCGTCCACGTCTAAACGTGTATCGTTCAAACAAAAACATTTATGCACAATTAATTGATGATACAGTAGGTAAAACATTAGCAAGTGCTTCAACAGTTGACAAAGAACTATCGGTTGAATCAACTGGTTCTGTAGAAGCGGCTAAGCAGGTAGGAGAATTACTTGCAAAACGTGCCCAGGATAAAGGATTCAAATCGGTTGTGTTCGATCGTGGCGGCTACCTTTATCATGGACGTGTAAAAGCATTGGCAGAAGCTGCCCGTGAAGCAGGTCTTGAATTTTAATCGATAAAGGAGGGAACCAATAGTGAATAATAATCTTGACCCAAACAAATTAGATATTGAAGAACGTGTTGTTACGGTCAACCGTGTTGCAAAAGTAGTAAAAGGTGGACGTCGCTTCCGTTTTGCTGCTTTAGTAGTTGTCGGTGATAAAAACGGTCATGTAGGATTCGGTACAGGTAAAGCACAAGAGGTACCGGAAGCAATTAGAAAAGCTGTTGAGGATGCGAAGAAGAACCTTATCACAGTACCGATTGTTGGAACTACTATTCCACATGCGATTCATGGTCAATTCGGCTCAGGTAACGTATTGATGAAGCCAGCTTCAGAAGGTACAGGAGTTATCTCTGGTGGACCAGTTCGTGCGGTATTAGAGCTTGCAGGTGTTAGTGATATTCTTACAAAATCACTTGGTTCAAACACACCAATCAATATGGTTCGCGCAACAATTAACGGTTTAAGCAACTTAAAGCGTGCAGAGGACGTAGCAAAACTACGAGGAAAATCTGTAGAAGAACTGTTAGGATAAGGAGGGAAATACTATGTCTAAAAAATTAGAAATCACCCTCACTAAGAGTGTCATTGGTGCAAAAGAAGGACAAAAAAGAACAGTAGAAGCATTAGGCTTGAAAAAAATTCGTCAATCCGTAGTTCTTGAAGATACTCCGGCTATTCGTGGAATGGTTAATAAAGTATCTCATCTTCTAACGGTAAAAGAAGCGTAATTTATAAATTAGCGTAAAGAGGAGGTGCTCAAATGAAACTTCATGAATTGAAAGCATCAGAAGGAGCTCGTAAAGAACGTAATCGCGTAGGTCGTGGAACATCATCTGGAAACGGTAAGACTTCCGGTCGTGGACATAAAGGCCAAAAAGCACGTTCTGGAGGCGGCGTCCGTCCAGGGTTTGAAGGAGGACAAATGCCATTATTCCAACGTCTTCCGAAGCGCGGCTTTACAAACATCCATCGTAAAGAATTTGCAATAGTGAACTTAGATGCGTTAAATCGTTTTGAAGACGGCACAGAAATTACACCTGAGCTATTACTTGAAGAAGGTGTCGTATCGAACCTAAAAGCAGGTCTTAAGATACTTGGTAAAGGTTCTGTAGATAAAAAATTCACAGTAAAAGCTCATAAGTTCTCTGCTTCAGCGAAGTCTGCAATTGAAGCAGCGGGCGGTAAAATAGAGGTGATTTAATGTTCCGTACAATCTCCAATTTTATGCGCGTAGGTGACATTAGACGGAAGATCATATTTACATTATTAATGTTAATAGTATTCCGTCTTGGTACATTTATTCCTGTACCGTTCACGGATAAACAAGCGATTGACTTCATGAACCAACAAAATGTTTTTGGCTTTCTAAACACCTTTGGTGGTGGGGCATTGCAAAACTTCTCCATTTTCGCAATGGGAATTATGCCTTACATTACAGCGTCAATTATTATGCAGCTTTTGCAAATGGACGTTGTACCAAAGTTTGCTGAGTGGAAAAAACAAGGGGAAATGGGGCGTAAAAAGCTCGCTCAAATTACCCGTTATGGAACTGTAGTTCTAGCGTTCGTTCAAGCAATTGCCATGTCAATCGGCTTCAATACATTGGCACAAGGAGATTTAATTGTTAATCCGAGCATAATGAAATTTATCATTATTGCACTTGTTTTGACAGCTGGTACCACATTCCTAATGTGGTTAGGTGAACAAATCACTGCAAATGGAGTCGGAAACGGAATTTCCATTATTATCTTCGCAGGTATTGTCGCAGCAGTTCCAAACGGAATTAAACAATTATATATTCAGTATTTTGATAATCCTGGAGACGAATTGTTTATTAACATCGTAATTGTTGCGCTTATTGCGTTGGTCGTAGTTGCCGTAACCGTTGGAGTTATCTTTATCCAACAGGCATTACGTAAAATTCCAATTCAATATGCTAAAAAGCTTGTTAATCGTTCTCCGGTAGGTGGCCACTCCACGCATTTACCACTAAAGGTGAACGCGGCAGGAGTTATTCCCGTTATCTTCGCAATTGCTTTTATCATTGCGCCGAGAACCGTAGCTGGCTTTTTTGAAGGTAATAAAGTCGCAGAAACGATCGCAAACATTTTTGATTATACACAGCCAATCGGTATGGTTATCTATGTTGCGCTAATTATTGCGTTTACGTATTTTTATACGTTTGTTCAGGTTAATCCAGAGCAAATGGCTGAAAACCTGCAAAAGCAAGGTGGATATATCCCGGGAATACGCCCAGGTAAAAATACAGAAACATATCTCACACGTGTTATGTATCGTTTAACATTTGTAGGATCGATATTCCTTGCAGCAGTTTCTGTACTACCTATCGCTTTAGGCAGTCTTGCAGATTTGCCTTCTGCAGTACAAATCGGCGGCACGAGTTTGCTCATTGTTGTAGGGGTTGCACTCCAAACAATGAAACAACTAGAAGGCCAGTTGGTGAAACGTCACTACAAAGGCTTTATTAAGTAAACCTAGCTGCCAGTGAGAGCGAGGGGATTATGTGAATTTGATTTTAATGGGTCTCCCTGGTGCCGGAAAAGGTACGCAGGCTGAGAAAATAAAGGAAAAGTATAGCATCCCTCATATTTCAACGGGAGACATGTTTCGTCTAGCAATTAAAGAAGGAACAGCACTTGGAAACAAAGCAAAAGCTTTTATGGATCAAGGTGCACTTGTTCCCGACGAAGTTACAATTGGTATTGTAAAAGAACGGTTAAGCAAGGACGATTGCAAAAACGGGTTCTTATTGGATGGTTTCCCAAGAACGATTGCACAAGCAGATGCTTTGCAACAGCTTCTTGCAGAACTAAACACAACCATTGACTTTGTCGTTAATGTGGAAGTACCAGAAGAAAAATTGGTGGAGCGTTTAACAGGACGACGAATTTGTCCAACTTGTGGAACAACTTATCACGTGCTCTACAACCCGCCAAAGGTTGAAGGGATTTGTGATAAAGACGGTTCCCAATTAATTCAACGGGATGATGATACTGCTGAAACGGTTAAGAATCGCTTAGCAGTAAACATCGAACAAAGTAAACCGTTACTGGACTTTTACCAAGAAAAAGGATATCTCGTTACCGTTAATGGTGATCAACCAATTAACAAGGTGTTCGAAGATATTCAATTAGAAATTGAAAAATAAGCAAAGTAACTGTAATTCAGACACGTTTGCAGATGAATTATCATCTGTAAAAAGATATAATTATGTCGTAGTGAAACATTACGGTAGACTCGTTAATGGTGACACATTACAGCAGTGAAATTTAAGAAGTCTTTAGATTATATGAATAAAGCCTAAGTGAAGGTGATCGTTGTTGAGCGAAGAGGATTCAGTTCCGCGAATAGGTCAAGTTGTTCGTATTATGCAAGGGCGTGAAGCAGGACAATATGCGATTATCATTAAAGTTCTTGATAATCGGCTTGTATTGCTCGCAGATGGAGAAAAACGCAAATATGATCGACCAAAGAAAAAGAATCTGCATCATATTGAACTAATGGATTATATTTCTCCGGAAGTCCAAAACAGCCTTCTAGAAACTGGTCGTGTCACAAATGGTAAATTACGATTTGCTATAGCTAAATTTTCGAGTGAGGTTGTGACTGATGTAGAGAAGGAGGATCAACACGATGGCGAAAGACGATGTAATTGAAGTGGAAGGTACCGTAACGGAAACATTGCCAAATGCAATGTTTAACGTCGAATTAGAAAATGGCCATACGGTTTTGGCACATGTATCTGGTAAAATTCGTATGCATTTCATTCGCATTTTACCAGGTGACAAAGTAACGGTAGAACTTTCCCCGTATGACTTAACAAGAGGACGAATTACGTATCGTTATAAATAAGCGAATGCGCTCCGATATAAAAGGAGGTAATAACAGTGAAAGTAAGAGCATCTGTAAAACCAATTTGTGAAAAATGCAAAGTCATCAAGCGAAAAGGTAAAGTAATGGTGATTTGTGAAAATCCAAAGCATAAGCAAAAACAAGGATAAATATTGAAGGAGGTGCGACACACTAATGGCTCGTATTGCAGGTATTGACATTCCACGTGACAAGCGTGTAGTCATTTCATTAACGTACATTTATGGTATTGGTAAGAATACTGCAGCAAAGATCCTAGAAGAAGCGGGAGTTTCTCAAGATACTCGTGTTCGTGATTTAACAGAGGATGAACTAGGAAGAATCCGTAAAGCGATTGACGCCTATACAACAGAAGGTGATCTTCGTCGTGAAGTTTCATTAAACATCAAGCGTCTAATCGAAATTGGTTCATACAGAGGAATCCGTCATCGTCGTGGCTTACCAGTGCGTGGTCAAAAGACGAAAAACAATTCACGTACTCGCAAAGGACCTCGTCGTACAATTGCAGGTAAGAAAAAATAACGTGAAGGAGGTATGCTAATCATGGCTCGTAATAAAACAAATACTCGTAAGCGTCGTGTGAAAAAGAATATTGAAACAGGTATTGCGCATATTCGCTCTACTTTTAACAATACGATTGTAACGATTACGGATGCTCACGGTAATGTAATTGGTTGGAGCTCAGCTGGTGCGCTTGGATTTAAAGGCTCCCGTAAGTCAACTCCATTCGCTGCACAAATGGCAGCTGAAACTGCTGCAAAATCTGCAGTAGAAAACGGCATGAAAACATTAGAAGTTACTGTAAAAGGACCAGGTGCTGGACGTGAAGCAGCAATTCGTTCACTTCAAGCAGTCGGCCTAGAAGTAACTGCAATTCGTGACGTAACACCAGTTCCACACAATGGTTGCCGCCCACCAAAACGTCGTCGTGTATAATTTTTAGCGTATATAATTTGTCACCCTGTCTATAATGGGTTATGATGGCTAAAGGTATATAGTGAAACGTTTAATCTCATTTAAAACCTTATGTACGGCATCTAGATAGACAAAAATGTACGAAATTAAGACAATAGCGCAGAAACGCCAACTGCCTATTTGGGGAATTTCGGTTAGACACGATCGTCTAACCGGGGTTTCGACGTTTTTAAGGAGGGTTTTATGAATGATCGAAATTGAAAAGCCAAAAATTGAAACGATAGAGATCAGTGATGATGCTACGTTTGGAAAATTCGTGGTCGAACCGCTTGAACGTGGATATGGTACTACTCTAGGAAACTCCTTGCGTCGTATCCTACTATCCTCACTTCCAGGCGCTGCTGTTACATCTGTTCAAATTGATGGAGCACTTCATGAATTTTCAACAATTGACGGGGTCGTTGAGGATGTAACAACGATCATTTTAAATCTAAAAAAGCTCGCACTAAAAATCTACTCTGATGAAGAGAAGGTTTTGGAAATTGATGTTCAAGGCGAAGGAAAGGTAACTGCTGCAGATCTAACCTATGATAGTGATGTAGAAGTATTAAACCCAGAGCTTTATCTTGCAACATTAAATTCTAAAGCAAGCTTGCATATGAAAATCACCGCCGAGCGTGGTCGCGGTTATCGCCCAGCAGAAGAAAACAAACGTGATGATCAACCAATCGGAGTAATTCCTGTTGATTCGATCTTTACACCTGTTGATCGGGTGAGCTACCAAGTAGAAAATACACGTGTAGGTCAAAACGCAAACTACGACAAATTGACTTTGGATGTGTGGACCAATGGCAGCATCCGTCCTGAAGAAGCTGTTTCTTTAGGAGCAAAAGTATATACAGAACACTTAAATATTTTTGTAGGTTTAACCGATGAAGCACAAAATGTGGAAATCATGGTTGAAAAAGAAGAAGATCAAAAGGAAAAAGTGATGGAAATGACCATCGAAGAGCTTGATCTTTCTGTTCGTTCCTACAATTGCTTAAAACGTGCTGGAATTAATACAGTTCAAGAGCTTTCAAATAAATCTGAAGAAGATATGATGAAAGTGCGTAACCTTGGACGCAAGTCATTAGAAGAGGTAAAACTCAAGCTTGATGAGCTTGGTTTAGGTTTGCGCAAAGACGACTGATAACCGATAAATAAAAACCAGACACCTTTAGAAAAAGCGTTCAAAAAGTCTTCGTAAAAAAACAATCGCATCTATGCTTGCTCGCTTTCCATTCCGATGGAGGCAAGTAAGGGTTAGAGTACGCGTTTGTTTGGCGAGACTTCTTTTGAACCTACATTTGAGAAAGGGAGGGATAGTCCATGGCTAGAAAATTAGGACGTACTACAGACGCTCGTATGGCACTTCTTCGTAACCTTGCTGCTGATTTGATTATTCATGAACGGATCGAAACAACAGAAGCAAAAGCGAAGGAACTAAAAACGATTGTAGATAAAATGATTACACTTGGTAAGCGTGGCGATTTACATGCACGTCGTCAAGCTGCATCATTCCTATACAAAAAAGAAGCAAATGAAAACGAAGATGTGATTCAAAAGCTTTTCAATGATGTTGCTGCACGCTATGAAGAACGACAAGGTGGTTATACACGTGTTCTTAAGCTAGGTGAACGCCAAGGCGACGGAGCAAAAATGGCAATCGTTGAACTAGTTTAATGTTTCCATACGTGATAAGGGCAGGACTAAATCTCTTCTATGAGGTGAATCCAAGCCCTTTTTTTGTAGGCTCTGTTCTTCACCAAAGATAAATGGAATGATAGAATAGAGAAGGATATGTAAGAAAACATATTAAACTGGGATCCGTTTTGTAGAGGGTTTACAGAATCAAAACGTAAATGTAATTAATCGATACAATATACCAAGGCGGAGTAGAGAAAGAGGAGAGCGAAATATGAACAAAAAGCTAGTAGAGTTTAGAAATGTATCATTCCGATATACAGAAGAGCAGCCTTGGGTTTTGAAAAATTGTTCTTTTACTATTTATGAAGATGAATGGGTAGCTATCATTGGTCATAATGGATCGGGAAAATCGACGATTGCAAAGCTAATGAATGGACTCCTTTTTCCACAAGAAGGAGAGATTTATATTCACGATCAGCTTGTAAATGAACAATCAGTGTGGGACGTGAGAAAAAAAGTTGGCATGGTTTTTCAGAATCCGGACAACCAGTTTGTTGGTACAACGGTTCAGGATGATGTTGCATTTGGAATGGAAAATCGAGGCTTTTCACGTGAACAAATGGTAGAACGAATTGAGAACACGCTAGAAGCAGTTGGTATGCTTGACTATCGCTTAACTGAACCACATCGGCTTTCTGGTGGTCAAAAACAGCGCGTTGCCATTGCCAGCGTGATGGCGATATCCCCTCAGGTCTTAATATTGGATGAAGCGACCGCAATGCTTGATCCGAAGGGAAGACTGGAGATTATGCAGACGGTTTCCCGTCTTCAAGAGCGAAACAGCCTTTCATTGATTACAATCACTCATGACTTACAGGAAGTGGCTCAAGCCGATCGTGTGATTGTCATGAATGAAGGGGAATTGTGGAAGGAAGCGACACCAAGAGAAATCTTCGCAGAAAAAGCGGCATTACGGGAAATCGGTTTAGATGTCCCGTTCGTTGCGATGCTTGCAGAAGAGCTACAAAAGCTAGGAATTCCCATCTCGAAAGAACCGCTAAACCACACAGAACTGCTGGAGGACCTATGGACATCCTATTCGACAAGGTAAGCTATATCTATCAACAGAATACGCCATTTGCACATAAAGCAATCGAAGATCTATCCTTTCATATCCCGTCAGGCTCGTTTGTGGCGGTTATCGGGCATACGGGATCAGGAAAGTCTACCCTCATTCAACACTTAAATGGCTTAGTCACGCCAAGTGAAGGCGAAGTAAGGATCGGGGATTATCGATTAACAAAAGATGAAAAGCCGAAGAACATGAAAGCATTAAGAAGCAAGGTTGGTGTTGTCTTTCAATACCCAGAGCATCAATTGTTTGAAGAGTCAGTAGCAAAGGATATTGCCTTTGGACCACAAAACTTTGGGGTGTCCAAGGAAGAAATTCATCGTCGCATTAAACGAATAGCTCCAATGGTTGGAATTTCGGAGGCCTTATTAGATCGATCGCCGTTTGATTTGAGTGGCGGTCAAATGCGCAGGGTGGCCATTGCAGGTGTACTTGCTGTAAAACCAGAAGTACTTGTTCTTGATGAGCCTACTGCTGGATTAGATCCACGCGGTCGGAAGGAAATCATGCGTATGTTCTATGAGCTTCATCAGCGCGAAAAGCTAACGACGATCATGGTCACACATAGCATGGAGGATGCGGTGACATATGCGGATTATGTAATTATGTTAAATAATGGAACGATATACATGGAAGGAAAGCCAGAAGCGGTTTTTACGAAGGCAGAGGCATTAAAGAAGGTACAGCTCGACGTACCAGAAATGATTCAATTTATCCATGCGTTCGAAACGAAATTTGGAACAAGCCTTCCTTTTAAACGACAAACGATACAACAGTTGGCAGAACAAATTCAGCACCGCTTAAAGGGGGCTGAATACGATGAATGATTCGCTTATTATTGGACAATATGTTCCAGGATCATCGATTGTTCATCGACTAGATCCCCGAACAAAGATTACCGTAATATTCTTTTTCGTCTTTATCGTGTTTTTTGCTAATTCGTTACCAAGCTATACAGCGATCACTATCTTTGCATTAACGAGTATGCTTGCGACAAAAATATCGGTTCGCTATATTATGAAGGGGTTAACACCCGTTTGGTTTTTAATCGTGTTTACGTTTTTATTACATTTAATTGTTACGAAGGAAGGCTCGGTTTGGCTTAATCTGTTTGGCTGGAAAATATATTCTGGTGGCGTCATTCAAGGGTTCGCTATTTCAATGCGGTTTTTCCTGTTAATTCTCGTAACATCACTATTAACATTAACAACAACCCCGATTGAAATTACGGATGCCATTGAGGATATGCTGCAGCCTTTGAAGAAAATTCGCTTTCCAGTACATGAGCTCGCATTAATGATGTCGATTTCTTTACGATTTATTCCAACGTTAATGCAGGAAACGGATAAAATATCAAAAGCACAGGCCTCACGTGGCGTAGACTTTCGCACAGGCCCATTAAAAGAGCGTATAAAAGCCGTTGTACCACTTTTGGTGCCATTGTTCGTTAGTGCCTTTAAACGCGCAGAGGAGCTGGCAATGGCCATGGAAGCACGTGGCTATCAAGGTGGAGAAGGCCGTACGAAGCTTCGCGAATTAAAAGTCGAAAAGCGGGACATTCTCGTGTACGTAGTGTTTGCTTTTGTCGTTGGCCTATTATTTTTTACAAGAACTTACTAACTAGGAGGATGCGGTACATGATGTTGAAGAAGATAAAATGCATTGTAAGCTATGATGGCAGTCTTTTTTCCGGATACCAAATCCAGCCTAAAAAAAGAACTGTCCATGGAGAATTAGAAAAGGCATTAACCAAAATGCATAAAGGCTCCTCCATCAGAGTGCATGCATCTGGGAGAACGGATACAGGTGTCCACGCGATTGGCCAGACCATCCATTTCGAGACACACTATGATTTAGCTCCAACAGATTGGAAAAATGCACTAAATACACTGCTTCCGAACGATATATATATTCAAAAGGCTATTGAAGCACCTGCTCACTTTCATGCGCGCTACGATGTTGTAGAAAAGGAATATCGATATGTGGTGAGAAATGAGCGGGAGCCGAACGTGTTCAAACGAAACTATGCCTACCACTTTCCTTATCCGTTAGACATGGAAGCTGTTCATGCAGCTTGTCGGCTTTTTGAAGGCACACACGACTTTACGACTTTTTCCTCGGCAAAAGCAACAGTGAAGGGGAGCAAGGAAAGAACGTTGTATGAGGCTTCCTGTCAGCAAGAAGGAGCGGAGCTTACCTTTACCTTTCGCGGAAGCGGATATTTATACAACATGGTACGTATTATGGTTGGAACGATTCTTGATATTGGACAAGGAAAGCGCCAGGTAGCAGATATACCCATGCTGTTTGAAAAGCGAGATCGCCGTCTTGCCAGCGCCACCGCGCCAGCACAAGGATTGTACCTGTGGAACGTAACATATAAAGACGAGCTTAAAGCGGATAAAATAGGAAAATAAAACAAGGGCAATTACTTGGAATGATGCTTCTTTACTTAAAGGGATAGATTAACTTGAATCTATGATGTGCAAGGTAAAAAGTGGCTATTTTTGTTCGAGAAACACGTAATGGTAAGTAAAGAAAATTACCATTGATTTTTATTCACTTTATTTGCGGGAATATACCATTATACCTTGACATAAGACCCTGTTTTGGTATATTATGATTTATGGCATTTTATTTCTAAACCATGATTAGCCCCGGAAACTAATTATGTTGAAATATAGGAATAACTACGAAAAATGAAACATTGAATTTGGAGGGAAACCAACATGCGCACAACTTTCATGGCGAATGAAAATAATATTGAACGCAAATGGCTCGTTGTGGATGCGGAAGGCAAGCGCCTAGGTCGTTTGTCAAGTGAGGTTGCTGCAATCCTTCGCGGAAAGCACAAGCCTACTTATACACCACACGCTGACACTGGTGATCACGTGATCATCATTAATGCTGAAAAAGTAGAACTTACTGGAAACAAAATCAATGACAAGATGTACTACCGTCATTCAGGCCATCCAGGTGGTCTTAAAGAACGTACTGCAGATGAAATGCGTACAAAATACCCTGAGCAAATGATCGAGCTTGCTATTAAAGGCATGCTTCCTAAAGGATCATTAGGACGTAAAATGGGTAAGAAACTTCATGTTTACAGAGGTTCTGAGCATAATCATCAAGCACAAAAACCAGAAGTATATGAGCTTCGTGGATAATCTTTAAGGGAGGTAAATCAATTGGCACAAGTACAATACTACGGCACAGGTCGTCGTAAAAAATCAACTGCTCGTGTACGCCTAGTTCCAGGAACAGGTCGTATTGTAATAAATAATCGTGAAGCAAAAGACTATTTTCCATATGAAACACAATTGCTTATCTTGAATCAGCCATTAGTAACTACTGAAACACAAGGTACTTATGATGTTTTAGTAAATGTACATGGAGGAGGATACACTGGTCAAGCTGGTGCTATCCGTCACGGAATCGCTCGTGCACTTCTAGAAGCAAATCCAGAATACCGTGCATCATTAAAGACTGAAGGTTACCTAACTCGTGACGCACGTATGAAAGAACGTAAGAAATACGGACTTAAAGGCGCACGTCGTGCACCACAGTTCTCAAAACGTTAATAGGATTATTGATATACCAACGTTTGCAAAGGTTTTTTGGTGCAAGTTGGTGCAAAGTAACGTCAAGAAAGACATCAGCATTTTGCTGATGTCTTTTTACTATAATGAATTTATTGAATCTAAAGGCTTTCGTATTCTTCGTGCCTTTTTTCGATAATAATTTTGCGTTGTTTGAATGTGACGTTCCCTAATCGTTCCGATAAAAAATCCATTCTCATATCTTGTGAAAACAAATATGATGCGTGTGTATCTCTTAAACCGTTGAAAGTTGTTTTTGGGAAATTTAACTTCTTTAATAATTCGGTTATGTTCTTTAAAGCCTCCGAAGCTAAGAATATAGCCATTTTCTTTAACAGGAATATTAATTAATAGCTTATATATTTATTTGATGTATGTTTTTAAGTGCATCTAGTTCCAAAAATACATGAAGAGTTATATGTTCTTTTGTCTCTTTCAAGTGGAAGATTCAGAAATACGGTTTGAATCGGCTATGTAGTAGCAATTACCATTTTCTGAAACAGAGTGGGTATTGATTGTCCTTAATAAATTGACCCGAACACTACTTGGGAATTATTGACAAGTTGTAGGGCGTTTTCTTTTGGGTAGCCGTTAACGTATCCTTCAATAATATATCCATCATAGGAGTCACAAAAATTCACATCCCATTATCGGCATGTGAATTTTAAGTGTCAAATTTCTCTATGATTAAGTTAAAAAAGGAACTTAAACAAACCAAATATAAACAAGGTGAATATCACCTGAATCATAACAAATAGTGCATACCCTTTATTAGGCTTTTTCTCTTGGTTTTTTTGATAATATTTAATTACTAGGTACTCGTTTGAGAAACAAGTAATGTTAACGAGTAATAAAAATAAAATTGTTATGATTAAGGCATTATCAAAAGATAAAAAAGAGGTTGAAAAAAGAATAAGCGAAACTACAAGAAAAATGTAAGAATATCGAAAATTCTTAGGTGTTATCGTCATATCTCACAAACTCCTTTACATTAGTAATAAGTTATTGATGTTAATCACAAGCTATTGAAGCTATTCCGTATACTGTTGAAACAAGAAGTGGAATAATTACTGCTGCCGGTCCAGTAATACCCAATAAATAAGCGGCCGCAGTATAAGAACCGCTATGGATTAACCCTATTGCTGTCAGAGCGTCACCACAACTAAATGCCTTTGTAGATATGCCACCTTGCTGCTCGTTTATATTGTCTTTCATTTCTTTTGAAATGTCGTCTGCCGTTTCTTTTACTACATTGTCACCGTCTGCCATATAACGGTTAAATTTATTAATGCTTGATTGTAATTGTCCAAAGTTAAGTGAAGTGTCCACTTTTTTAAGTTTATGCACTAATTCATTTTTATTGACAATTTTAATTTGTTTATTTCCTTCTGAATCTGTGTAATTCTCTAGGTGCTTAGAGACGGCTTGCACTAATGCTATTTGTTCTTGTGTTAAGTTGTTCTTATTAATTTTTGAAGGTGACACTTGGGCTGATACTGAACTCCCAACTATTCCGATGAATAATACAGTAGCCATAAATACAAAGGTAAGCTTTTTGCATATTTTCATATTACAACATCCTCCTAATAGTTTTCTAGTCTAAAGAAATAATTATTGTGATCGATAGCTTATCCCTCCCCATAGATCACAACCAACAATTTTAACATTCCGATGATTACCATAAATGTAAGTCTATTAAAATTATAACAAAAAAAACCTTTTGGAAGTCAAGTGAAAATTCGCATTTTTTCCTCGTTTTCTTTTTGCACTTCTTTTTAAAAAATACCCTTTTAGGTTTTGGTCGTGTCAAAACTTAGGAGAAGTGGCCCTTGAAGACGCTAATTCCCTGGATCGATTGAATGGTTAGAAATAGAATCAAATAGTTTCACCGTATATAGCTATAAATGTCAACTTATTTATGTACACTAATGCTCATTTAAGTATGTACACTTTTACTCATCTTCCTGATCAAAGTGATTCTTAATTCTATAGGATTTACCAATTATGTTTACTACTGTTGCGTGATGCAATATTCGATCTAAGATAGCGTTAGCTAGCTTTGAATCTTGAAAGACCTCATCCCAGTTATTTACTTTTTCATGATTCTTAACTTTGATTTGAGTAAGGATGAGGGTTTAGCACTTTCTATAAATAAGGTTGTTAAAGATGAATACGTGTGTAAAAAATATGTTTTTCAATCAGTAGATGAAATTACGGATGTTCCTTTTCTAAGCGATCAATTTATTAAAATGCCACAATTTGATTATGATCAAGAGTTCAAATCTGGAATCTTAAATTTTAATACAATAAATGATTGACTGGGGAAGAAAAAGAAGATCTTGATAGTTTTTACTCATTGGCCAACAACTTGCTGGATTACTATTTCACTTCGTATTCCGTCTTAGAAGAAACTAGCAAATTTGAAAAAGATATCTTAAAAATAGGAAATAGGAGTGTAATTAATGAAGATTAGTCGACTTAAATTGGAGAATTTCAGAATATTTAGAGGTATCCATGAGTTTGACTTGAAAGATAAAAAAGTAATATTAATAGAGGGTTCAAATGGACATGGAAAAAGTACGATATTTGATGCTATATGTTGGGTGTTTACAGGAGAATTAAATCGATTTTCTGGTAGTAGCGAACAATCCAAATTTAACTATCTAGTTAATAACTATGAGTATCAGAAGCAAACCTATAGAGTTAGTGTAGAAGTGGATATAGTTAACAGCGACGGATCTGTAAGTACTATCAGAAGAGAAATTCGAAAACTATTATCAGGTAATATAGACAAAAAGCTTTTTGTTGAAGGTAAACAATACACTATTCGGGAAGGGTTAAGATTTATAATCAATCTTATTACAAAAGGGAATTTTTTAAACCAAGAACAAAAGTTGAACAGTTTTAGTTCAATATTTGCTTCTACCCAGATCTTATCCCAAGAAACTTTGGAAGAATTTGTGAAGGTGGATAAACCAACCGATAGGTATGCAAAACTTGAAAACATTCTTGGTCTCGATAAATATGGGAAAGAATTAAAAAATTATATTAATAAGAGCAAGACTGCTTTTGAGAATGAATTAGATCGTATAGACTCAAAACTTAAAGATGTTGAAAACGAATTAAAGCGCCTTGACACACGGTATAGAGATAATGAATATATACTGGATTACACCGGCGAAGTCAGTGAGGCTCATTTAATTGATAAATTGAATACATATTTTTATTCTCTACCAGAACATCTTGTGAATTATAATACTATAAAGATCAAAACCCTGGAAGAAGAAGATATTCAAAGAATTAGAAATCAAAGAAAAGAGCTAGAGAACAAAAATACAAAGTTACAAAATATGAATTCTAGGATACATAGGTTTGATATAACTAATTCTGATCTTAATGAGGAACAAACAAAAATTGATATTTCATATAAGCTCTTGTTAAATGTCAATAAAAAATTGAAAAAAAGAAAATACGGGAAATTACGAGCTGAAAGTAGAAGAAATCAATTGTTAGTACTTGAAGAAAACTTTCAAGAAATTGGGATTTTACAAGAAGAACTAGGTGATTTAAAAGATAAAGAGAATGAGATAAAAAATTTTCTATCTTATGTAAATAGCAATATGAAAATAAAAGAAATTATTAAAAAGTATAATAGCTATAGTAATTTCATACAAGTATTCGAAAATTAAAAAGTAAAAAAAGTAAATGAATTGGAGTTAAAGTATAAAAATCACGAACTAGAGAAAATAGACAAAAATTTGAGTAGTATTGAGAGTGAAATTAAAGCTAAAAAAGAAAAACTTGAACAAGTATACAGTAATAAAAAGAACAAAAATCACATTATTGACCAGTTAAGATTTAAAAAGAAGGACATTCGTGCAGATAATTTTCAACAAATTACTTTTTCACTACAAAGAAGCCTCTTAAATAGAGGATCTGAAAAAGAGTGCCCTGTATGTGGCAGTGATTTTATCCACGGTTGGTAACTCAAATAAATGAGCGATACAGGAAATACTAAAAATTATTAAAAAACTGAAAATAAAGAGCGGTATGAAGGTAAGATATTTACTTTCTATTATTCGTTTTCTTGTCACAGGTAGTATTATCTCATATTTATTCTATCCCATCATATTTCAATATTTCAAACGCATGGACAGGTGTAAGTACAAAAGGTAAATTTCCAGCTAGCTTTTATGCAGACGAATGATTAGTAAGAAATAACAAAACTAAAGCAATAACGGTTAACAAAGAGGAGGATTTTATACCTTTTTCTATGAAATAAAAAACTTTATCGATCCACTATCCTTTATTAATGCACCTAATATTGCTCCCATTGTAGACGTTTTTTTTAGCGCCATTCTTACCTATAAAACCAACAATCGAACCGTACGGTATTGAAAATGAGATATCTTTAAGCTCAAATTGAGAATCTAAATAATGTTTATTCAGATTCTCGACTTTTAAAATATTCTCTATATTATTTAACTCCATTCTTTACTACTAATTATTCTTTTTCATTTGTGATATACCATATAGACCACCAAAAATGATGAATCCTAAAAAGACGAGCGTATTTGTTATTGGTTCATCAATTTTCGGAATGGAATCCTCAATAACCTTTAAAAGAACTAATATCCCTATGGTAAAAATAACTCCGATTATTGATCCTTGTTTCATGATTATTTTCCCTCCCTTTATAATCTGAATTTTAATTCAAACTCTCACTCTTGGATTTTCCTTGAGTGTACTATTCCTTTCTTATGAATATTTATATCTTAAAGAAACATCGATGTTGCTTCTACAATGCAGGAGTTGCACTTTGTCAACTTACAGTTGCAATCTTGTTATACCATGCATTTCGCATTACATTTGCTATTCAAGGTGGATCGAACCTTAATTACAAAATGTTCGCCGTATATATGTAACTGTTCTCCTTTTTCAGTGGCGAAACAGTTACGACTTCATGGTTATATAAGTCGTTTATGTTCAATTTTGATTTTCTAAAAACGTTAATTCTGCTGATTTTTAGTCGTATAGTTACTTATATTTATCTTAATTAACACAGACATAAAAGAAGGTTGTTTGCCATCAGATCGAATGTTTCTCTGAAGTTCTTTATAGAACCTTACAGCTAAAAAAGAAAAAACGCCTGTATTCGATACAGGCGTTTTCTACGTATATTTGTGGCGAAGAATCATGTGTTCACATCCACATGTATTGCAATTCCTCGTCTTACACAAATCAGCTCATCGCTTAATCAGTATACCATGGATGTGAAGTTTAAACCATTGGTTTTTATTGTAATTGTGGTGGATTTCCGGGTGTTTTTAATAATTCCACGCACTAACTATTTTGCTTTCATATCAATTCGCATAGTTATTTAGCAAAACACCTATAATTTACCAGTAATTAACCTCCCTAATCTAACCCAATCGCTTGACTTCGAGTTACTCAAAGGTGATATACTACCGTTGAAAACGGGGAGGAAATTATCGTGAATGATATAGTTGAGAATAAGCATGATCAAAACGGAACAGCGGTTATTGTTGGTGCTTCCCTCTCAGGATTAATGACAGGAATTGCACTCGCGCAAGAAGGATTACATGTAACGATTTTAGAAAAGGTTGGAGAAAATCGAATTGGTGGTTCGGGATTGCGAGTGAATGGAGGAACTATTGGTCGATCGAAGACGGAAAAGCTCCTCAAAAATCTCGTTTCTAATGGGAAGAGTACAGTTCAGCTCTGGTCAACCATCGAGTCACGTTTACGGGCAGAAGCAAAAAAGGATAATAAGATAACCTTGCGATATGATACCCGTGTTGTAAACGTTGATCAGGATGATGAGTCGGTTTGGGCATTAACAGACCAAGGGAAAACGATTCACGGGGATTTGCTGATCGGTGCGGATGGGCATAACAGTCAGGTACGGAAGTATATCGCACCACATAAACCAAACGCCACATATGCGGGTTATATGGGGTGGATTGCGTCGATGAGCGAGAATGACTTGCCGAAGCATCTTCTTCCTAGCACGCATAAGCCAGCAGTGGAGATGTTTGACAGTTATGATGGGTTTAAGTTTGGTTCCATTATCGAAAAAAAGGATGATTCCGCTGATTCTGGAAGTCGTAGAATTGGCTGTACGTGGTATGATAATCGGCAAAGTGCGTTATTGCGTCGTCTTGGATGTGTGGAAGGAATGGTCGTACGCCATTCCTTGAATGGTGCTGATATTCCAGAAAGTACATTAAAGGAATTAGCAAATCAGGCTGCGAATTGGCCAGAACCATGGCGATCTGCGTCGCTTCATGGGATAGAAACACGGACACTTATTGGCATTCCGATAAAAGAATATGTTCCAGATCTACTGGTGAAAGGACGGATTGCGCTCGTTGGCGATGCGGCACACGTACCAGCTCCTGTTACAGCAAGTGGGTTTAATGAATCACTCCAAGATGCGGTAGCACTAGGTAAATGTGTGGAAAAGGGAGTGCATGGGCAATTAGCGCTTCAGGCATTGGCGAAGTAGGAATCGCTTCGATTAGATAAAGTGCGAGAAATGGTGCAATCAGGACAATTTTATAGTTATTCGTTTGGGCGTCCATAAGGAGAGAATAAAAATGTACACCGTAAAAGAAGTCGCTTCATTGCTTGATTTGACCGAACATACCATTCGCTACTATACGGATAAAGGACTTGTTCCGAATTTAAAGCGGGACACGAATAATAATCGTTTTTTGATGAAGCAGCAATCAATTGGCTGTTATGTGTAAAGCATTTAAGACAATGCGAAAAGAAGCTGAACTACTCGCCACTTGAAATATGAGGTGAGCTACGAGAAAGTAACCTTTCTTTTTCCCGTATATAGCTATGGTTCTTTTACAACGGCTACACGCCTTTCAAATCGAGTAATATGCATGTTTGATAAGCGCGAGCTAAAAACGGTGGATGTTTTACCTGGCGCTATCGCAATTGATGATTTCAATGAGGTCCTGTTGGGAAAAGGTTTCTTATTATGGATATAGAAAACAAAGAATTTATCGATATTCTCCCAGATATAGAAGTGGATATGATAAAGAAATACTTACAATCACGAGATATTAGTCGAGTGAAAATGGTAGTAATGGATTTATTGAAATCATTTAAACAGGCAGTGTGTTAAAAAGGAGCAAAGGTATAACCCTATAATAGTCATTAATTGTAGATGATCGATTTCTTGATTTCTTTGGAATAAAACCGTTTAGATATTTATCAACTGTTCTACGATGTACATTTCACTCCCTTGCTAGTCTGCTCTTATAATCCTTATATTTAGTTTCTCCACCAAATTGTCAGGTTTGATTGACTTTCCCCTTTAATCTCTGTCTTAAAGTTTATTGAAACAAGTATATTCCTCACCTCATGCACGTATCTATCAAAGTTGTACATTGTTAAGTGAACGTTTCAGTACATATTAAAGTTAGCATATATACATGCTCCATTTTGACTCCAACATTATCTAGCAATTAGAATGAAAGAAAGGTTTCAAGGGGGATAAAATATGTACCTTGGTAGGAAAATCTTTACAACTTTTACAATTCTGTTGTTAATTCCACTTATTGTAATTGGAATTACTGTACACTTAGTTTTTTCCTCTTCGAAAGTTGAAGAATTCACTTCTTATTCAGAGAACTCTATTAAACAACTAAATAATAGTTTAGATTTAATGATGGAGGATGCAGCTAGATCAACGTTATCATTGCTATATAATAGGCAACTAATAAATATATTAAGGGAGTACGATTATGACTCTTCCCTCGAATATAGAAACCACAAGCACACAAATGAATTTTCACTTTTTCTCTCAAGTATTTTATACAAAAAAGAACCTGTTTATGCAATTCATGTATTTACTAATAACGGTTGGATATTTAGCCATATGGGCGATTATAAAATAAAAGATAAAGTAAATTTAATTGATGAAAATTGGTATCATGAAGCCAAGGATAGTAAAGGATCATGGCTTATAAATTCAGAAGAATATCCCAGTTATTATTTGAACAGCAACAAAAGCTTTATCAGTCTTGTAAGGATTTTAAAAGATCCAATAGATAGCAAAGACATTGGAGCAATTAAAGTAGATTTTTCACCAGAATATATATCAAGGCTTACAGAACAGCTGCCAGGTGAATATTGGCAGATATTAAGAGGCGATAATCCGCTTTTCAAAAGACAGAAAAATGAAATTATTGAAGAATGCAAAGTTAACAATAGTTGGATTAAAGATGAAGGAACAGGAGATAAATACTTATGTGTTACGGATACATCGGTTAAGACAGGGATACAAGTCAGCAATATTATTCCCGAGGATGAAATCTACAAGGATATAGCAGAATTTGATACATTTTTATCGATTTTGATTGCTGTTTGTATCCTGGTTTCATTGATATTATCCTATCATACTTCTAACTATCTTATGAAACCTTTGGAAGTTTTAAAAAAACAAATTAAAGGGTTACAAAATAGGAATTCCTTAGAGCGGTTGGATATTAATGAGAATGCTGATATTGCGATACTTAGCGGTGCTTATAACAATATGTTAACTGAAATAAAACAATTGGTTGAGGAAGTGTACGAATTAAATATTAGGAATGCTAATTCGGAATATAAAGCATTGCAAACTCGTATGGATCCACATTTTATTTTTAATGCATTAGAATCAATTAATATGACTGCACTTAAAAATAAACAATTGGATTTGTCAGATATGATTTCTGAATTAGGGACGTTAATCAGGTTCAGGTTAAAAAATGATGAGCAACTGATAATACTTGAAGAGGAGTTGGAATTTAGCAAATCATATGTTTCGATAATGAATCAAAGGATGAGTGAAAATCTAAATGTAGCTTGGGATATTGATACTGAAGCTATGAACATTAAAGTTCCTAAGTACATTATTCAACCATTAATTGAAAACGCCATCATACATGGATACAACGGGAAGAAGCTCAATATTAATGTAATCGTAAAACTTAAGGGGTTTTATCTAGTAATCATAGTTAAAGATAATGGAGTAGGAATTGATAAGGCTAAACTTGATTTCATGTTGAAAAAGTTCAAACAGGAATCTGAAATCGACAAATATTTTAGTGCGGGAAGGAAGAACAATGGAATTGCATTAGAGAATATTAAACAACGGCTAAATCTTACATATGGAACAAAAAAAGAGCTGTTACAGATTGATTCAGAAAAGAATTTAGGAACGACCATCACGATTACAATCCCAATGAATGAAGGTGATGTCTTTGAGAAAGGTTCTATTAGTTGAAGATGAAAAAGTTATTCGGGACGGGGTAAAAACTTTATTAGAAGAAGTTATTACTGGATATAGTGTACTTTGGGAAGCGGATTGTGGTAAAAGAGCTTTAGATATAGTAAACATTGAAATACCTGATTTAATTATTACCGATATCAGAATGCCAAATGTGGATGGATTGGAGTTTATTGGCATACTCAAAAACATCCACCCTTCTGTCCCTGTCATCATAATTAGTGGGTACGATGATTTTGCTTATGTTAGAAAAGCTTTAAAATTGGGAGTTAAAGATTATCTGTTGAAGCCAATAAATAGAATGGAACTTGCAAGTGTTCTTGAGACAATCAATAAATCAAAACAGGTTTTAGTTGTTTCCGAAGATAATATTGGAGAACCAACAATAATTAAAAACATCAAAGAAGCTGTGGAAGAAAACCTTGAGGGTAATCTATCGCTCAATTATCTTTCTAAAACTCTCAATCTTCATCCTAATTATATAAGTCAGCAATTTAGCCAACATACAGAAATTAGATTATCAGATTATATCTTGGATAGAAGAATGAGCAAAGCAAAAGAACTATTACTAAATACTAATCTTAAAGTATATGATATTGCCCATCTTACTGGATTTTCAAATGCGAAACATTTCGCCTCTGTATTTAAAAAGCATAATGAAAAAACTCCTCAACAATATAGAGAGGAAAGCTAAATATTAATAATACAAACCATTTCTTAAGATTAAAGCATTTTAAAGCGCTTACATAATTGCTAAGATTGATGTTAATGAAAGGGGGAAGATTATGAAAAAATACTTTATTGTCTTGTTAGGAATGGCTTTAATGATTTTAGGTGCATGTGATAAGGGTAGTGAATCGAGTGGGGCTGGTAATGAAAAGGTTGAACTTACCTTTACAACATGGGGCGGAGATCAGCACATTGAAATGTACGAAGAGTTGTTAAAAGAATTTTATGATGAAAACCCAAATATTAAAGTTGATGTTGAAAGCATTCCACATGGTGATTATCAACAAAAGCTTTCAGTTCTTGCTGCAGGAAACGAACTTCCAGATGTGGGATGGGTTGCAGAACGAATGGTACCACAGTTTGTCAAGAATGACATCTTAACTGATATAACGGATATTGTGGAAGATAAAGATTTTGAATTTGACGATTTTATTCCATCAACACTGGATTTGTGGAAGCATGATGGAAAGCTATTGGGACTGCCTTTTTCTACACCACCAATGATTTTATATTATAACAAAACAATGTTTGAGGAGGCAGGTCTAGAGACACCAAACGAATTGGCAAAAAAAGATGAGTGGACATGGGAACAATTCGAAAAAAGTTCAAAAGCTTTGTCAGGAGGGAAGGGTAGTGAAAGAACATATGGAGCAAGGTTATTTAATGAATGGACTAACTTTGCTACTATGCCATCACATACCCTATCCTATGGTGGCAAATTATTTTCGGATGATATGACAAAGTTTGAGTGGAATTCAACTGAAGGTATAGAGACATTGAAAATGCTGGACCGTATGATGTTTAAGGATAAATCGCATGTACCACCAGGAGAAAACATTAATTTCGAAAGTGGTAATGTTGGCATGTTTACATTCATGTACAGTTATATAGCTAATGTCCGTGACATAACTGATTTTGATTGGGACATTGCTCCTCTACCGAAAGGACCTAAAGGAAGAGTTCCATTGTTAGGTCAAGCAGGCATTGCTGCATTTGAAGGTAGCGATCATCCTGAAGAAGCGAAGAAGCTTTTGTTATTCTTGGAAAGTAAAACTGGTATTCAAGCTCAGTCTTCGTTCTTTGTACCACCAAGAAAAAGTGTTTTGGAGTCTGACGAATTTATTAATATCCCAAATAACCCATCAAGAGAATCCATTGAATTAGCAGTTATTGATGAAATGGATAATGGATTTACATATCCATTACATGAAGATTGGACAAAAATTGAAAGTGAAATTATCAATGGATTTGATAAACTATTTTCTCAAATTGAAAAACCAGAAGGAATATTGAAGGAAATGGAAGAAAAAATTGATTCTATACTAGAAAATTAATGAGAACGGGGTAATTCCCGTTCTCTTCATAATAACTTTTTATGAGGTGAAAGAATGAATAATGGACTAAATGATTTTTTATTAAGTAAAGAAATGCCTATTATTGTTAGCTTACCTGAAAACCGTGTGGATTTAGCGGAAGCTGCGATTAATGCAGGTGCCGATGCACTAAAATTCCACATCAATGTAAGCCACCGTGCAAGCGGAAATGAATTTAAGGGGCTGGACAGTTATATTGATGTATTCACTGAAATTAGAAAGATATATAACGGTCCCCTTGGTATTGTTATTAGCGATGATATTAATAAGGTGAACCAAGTAGATATAGCGAAGTTAAAAGAAGTTGGTTTTAGTTACTTTTCACTCTATGCAAAGGACATTACGTCAAATTTACTACTTCAAAATGATTTGGAAAAAACCGTTGCTGTTGATGATCAGTTTGATCCTTTCAGAGTGAAGGCAATTGAGCAATTTGATATAAAAGCAGTTGAATTGTCCGTGGTAAAGAAGGAAAACTATGGAAAACCACTTAATTTTACGGACATGGTTTTATATGAAAACTATAGAAAAAATACCGATCTTCCGCTTATTATTCCATCCCAGAAAAAACTTGTTCCGGCTGATATGGATATTTTAAAACAAATTGGCATAAATGCAGTAATGCTAGGTGCGGTTACAGTTGGAACGACAGTAGAATCTATTTATCAAGCTGTGTCTGAATTTAATGAATATAATAGTAAATTAAGCTGACATAAGGATGATTGTATGACAAAAACAAAACTAATACGAAGAAAGAAAATCAGCAATAAATTGGGAGATACTATAGGTGGATGGTTATTTATTTCACCTATGTTACTAGGGTTTACAATTTTCATGTTTGGGCCATTATTATATGCTTTTTATATTAGTTTGCATGATTGGCCACTATTGGGAGAATCATTTTTCACTGGTTTTGAAAACTATCAAAATCTTGTTAAGGATAACTCCTTTAAAAACTCTTTAATTGTTACCTTGTTCTTCAGCTTAGGATTGGTGCCACTTAATATTACCTTGGCAATGTTTTTAGCGGTTCTTCTAAAAGACAAATTTTGGGGCATAGGCTTTTTCCGAACAGCTATATTTGTTCCGGTAGTAACATCATTAATTGTCTGGGCAATTGTCTGGAAATATCTTCTTGCTCCAGAATTGGGATTTATCAATCAATTTCTAGGGTTATTTGGAATTGAAGGACCTTCGTGGCTATTGAATAAGAGTACCGCGTTGCCGGCAGTGATAATAGTAAGTGTTATCAAAAACGTTGGGTTAAACATGATTTTATTTTTAACAGCAATGCAACAAGTTCCTGGGGAACTGTATGAAGCTGCTGAGTTGGATGGAGCCTCAGCTTTCAGAAAATTCAGGAATGTAACATTCCCTTTAATTACTCCTACTATTTTCTTGACCATGATAATCACAACGATAGGAGCAATGAAAATTTTTGGCCAAGTATATGTAATGACACGAGGAGGGCCTGGTGAAAGTACAAAAGTGCTAGTTTACTATATTTGGGAAACTGCATTCAAGCTATTTGACATGGGGTATGCTTCAGCCCTGGCCTTTGTTCTATTTTTCATTTTATTAGCTTTTACTATCCTTTCATGGGTAGTGAGAAAGAGGTGGGTATTCTATGAGGAATAAGAGAACTTTATATTTAAGATATCTTGGATTAAGTTCAATCATTATTTTTATGATAGGTCCTCTTATTTGGATGATTTTAACTTCCTTGAAAGAGCCCGCCAAAATTTTTACTCAATTTTTTCCTAGTCCGATACGATGGGAGAATTATATAGAAGTTTTAAACAAAGTCACTTTCTTAAAGCAGTACTGGAACAGCATATATATTGCTGTTTTAGTTACACTATTTGTTCTATTATTTGCCTCGATGGCTGGATATGCATTTGCTAGGATAAATTTTCCGGGAAAAAATATAATTTTTATCCTGTTATTAAGTGTAATGATGATTCCACCAGAAGTCACTATTATTCCCTTGTTTTTATTTATGAGAGATTTAAATTTGGTGAATACGCATATTCCGTTAATATTATTACCTGTTTTTGGCGCTCCAGGGGCATTTGGTGTATTTTTGATGCGACAATTCTTTATTGCAATACCTAAAGAACTAGAGGAAGCAGCGATTATGGATGGCTGCTCAAAGTTTAGGATTTACTGGAGGATTATGTTACCACTTTCTATTCCAGCACTATCGACGTTAACCATTTTTACATTTTTAACAAATTGGGATGAATTTTTATATCCTTTAATATTCATCAATAGTAGAGAATTAATGACACTTCCAATTGGTTTGTCACTGTTCACAGATGAGACAGGAACTGCTTGGCACCATCTAATGAGTGCTACCACATTGGCAACAATACCTTTACTAATAGTGTTCTTTTTTGCACAGAAGAAGTTTATTGAGGGAATGACAGCTGGCAGTATTAAATAGTGGAAATACATTAATTGGAGGAATCTATAAATGAGTTTTGAAAATCTATATTACTACAGACCTTCCATAAAAACAGATAATCACGAAACCATTGAAAGAGACTTAATAGTATATTGTGCTACACCGGCAGGTATTACTGCCGCTGTTCAAGCAAGCCGGGCAGGTTTATCGGTGGCAATTGCTGAATTTGGACGACATGTAGGAGGCATAACTGCCAGCGGCCTAGGAGCAACTGATTTAGGAGCTGGCCAAGCGGTTGGAGGTCTTTCAAGAGAGTACTATAGAGAAATAGGAAAGCATTATGGAAAGGAGGAACAACAAACATTCGAACCTAGTGTGGCCAAAGCTATATTTGATAAATGGATTAAGGAACATGACATAGATGTGTACTTTGATCAACATTTAGTTGAAGTTAAAATGGAACATGGAAAAATTACAGAGTTAGTGATGGAAGATGAAACGGTTTATAAAGGGAAAATGTTTATTGACAGTAGCTATGAAGGAGACTTACTGGCCAAAGCAGGTGTTTCGTATCATGTTGGCAGGGAATCCAGTGCTACTTATCAGGAAATATTTAATGGGATTCAGTTTGGTGGACAACATCATAAATTCGAAACATGGATTGATCCGTATGTTACTAAAGGAGATAAAAGTAGTGGCTATCTATCAGGTATCACAGAAACCGACATGGATGCGGTGGGATATAATGGGAAAGGAGATAAATCAATCCAGGCATATAATTTTCGTATCTGTCTAACAAAGGATTCCAATAACAAAATACCTTTTCCTAAGCCTCCAAACTATGATGCAAATCGGTATATTCTATTATTACGATATATAGAAGCAGGTTTTTGGGACGCTATGAATCTGCATACTATGATGCCTAACGGTAAATCAGATTTGAATAACTATGGTGGATTTTCAACAGATAACATCGGAATGAATTATGAATGGCCAGATGGTAGTTATGAAAGACGGGAAGAGATCTTTCAAGACCACTTTTCTTATAATCTAGGAATGCTTTACTTTTTGGCGAATGATTCCAGGGTTCCGGCCGATATCAGGGAAGAAGTCTCATCGTGGGGATTGCCTAAAGATGAATTCAAGGAAACGGGCCATTGGCCACATCAGCTTTATATTAGAGAAGCAAGAAGAATGATTTCAGATTATGTGATGACGGAACATAACTGCTTGGGGTATACAAGGATTGATGATTCTATTGGTCTGGCATCTTACCAAATGGACTCTCATCATTGTAGAAGAGTTGTCGTAGATGGAAGATGTGTGAATGAAGGCGATGTTCAAATTCCTATTGCACCATACCCCATTTCTTACCGTGCAATTAGACCAAGGATGGAAGAGTGTACAAATTTATTAGTACCAGTGTGTGTATCAAGTTCTCATATCGCATATGGCTCCATCAGAATGGAACCAGTATTCATGATACTAGGACAATCGGCAGGTGTAGCAGCTACATTGGCATTGAAAAATAATCAGAATGTACAAGATCTTGATTACAAAGAATTAAAAGTGGAATTATTAAAGGTTGGTCAAGTTGTTGATTGGGATTCTTCTATTGAATATGATCCAGTAGAAGCAATGAAGAAAACATTTGGAAAAGTAACAGTAAAAAGATAATAGAGGGGCGATTCTTTTGAAATTAGGAAAAGCATTTTATTTTATTTTGATTTTTTTCTTATTGATTCCAGGTGTTCAAATCGCACATGCAAAAGACAAGGATCAGGGGCTAGCGAATATTCTACTTGTACCTTTGGATGACCGCCCAGCAAATATCTATTTTCCACAAAAGGTGGGTAAAGCAGCGGGAGTTAATGTAATTACCCCACCAAGAGAAATAATTGGATATTATGACAGTCCTGGTAATAGCGAAGAAATAACTAAATGGTTAATAAGTAATGCTGAAAAAGCTGATGGCTTTGTACTGTCTACCAGTATGTTGGCCTACGGAGGATTAATTGCCTCAAGAACAGGTGAAAAGACAATCGAGGAAGCTTATCGAGGCATACAAATCATAAAAGAATTAAAGGAAAAGCATCCGCAAAAACCAATATATGTATATGATACTATTCAAAGACTAGCGGTAACTGCAATCAATGAAGATTATGCAAAATACTATGATCAAATACGGGAATGGGCAATTCTTTATGATAAAGTTCATAACTTAGGATTTGAAGAGGACCGTGCACGATTGGAGCAATTGGAAGCAATTATTCCTGTAGAAGTATTGGAGGATTACTTAAGAGCAAGAGAAAGGAATCATGAAGTAAACAAAACCCTTATTGAATGGACCGAAGATAACGCTATTGATTATTTGATATTGGCACAGGACGATGCCGCTCCTTATGGGCTCCATCGCGCTGAAAGAGAATTATTGGTTGAGAAAGTTGATGCTTTGAACATTGAAGATAAAGTGGCCATTTTCCCTGGCGCTGATGAAGTAGATGGGGTACTTGTTTCAAGATTCGTAACGAAGCTATTTAATGAAACCCCAACGTATTTCATTGAGTACGGAGGTATCCACGGAAAAGATTGGATTGCACCTTTTGAAGATACAACTTTTGATGAAAACGTTATGAAACACATTATCGCTGCTGGAGCGGATATTACAACAACTGAAGCAGATGCTGATATACACCTAATTTTAAATACACCTTCGCAGGAAGGTGATAGTAGATCAGATGATATAAATGCTATGGTTAATAGAATTCAGGAATTAGTTTTGAACAATAAACAAGTTGCTATAGGAGATGTATTAATCGTTAACAAAGCGGATGAAGATTTTGTTAAGACACTTGCTGAAAAGGTGGACCTAACTAAAATACTTTCATATAGTGGGTGGAATACTGCTGGCAATGCACTTGGTATGACTGTTGGTCATGCTACGTCAAGAGATGCATTCCTTGATCAAAAGTCAGGATTCGGTGTACCTGTTTACAAGGAAACAGCGAAAGCTCATTATGAGTTTCTGCTTCACCGTTTTGCAAAAGATCAGGGATATAAAAATGTGGTGCAGCCTGCTACAAATCAATATATTTTAGATATAGGTGCAAACCCATGGGATTTGGGTAGTGACTATGATGTTGTTAATCAATTTGTTAGAAGTAACTTAACAACTGAAACCGTAAAATGGTATAGGAATTTTGATGGTAAATCGGTTTATATCGGTTCGAGAGGGAGAAAGAAATTTTACAGTACAATTAATGGTTTAAGCGATGTTCACGTTAAACTTCCCTGGCCAAGAACATTTGAAGCTGAGTTGGAACCAGCGTTAAAATTAGAGTAGATGATTATTGCTACCTTAAAATTGTATACTACATTGATTAATGTTTTTCTGGTGAAATGGTTATTCGTACGTCTTGATAAAAATAAAAAACCGCCTTTTCTCAAATGGTTATGAACTGCATCCCGTTGTTAGATGGTGTCTAACAATTGGGGTGCAGTTTAGTTAAGAAGAAGCGGTTTTCTTACTTAATATCTATGTTAACTGCATCGTTGTGATGCATGTTCCGTCATTTTCAAAGGTAGAAATTTCTGATTCAACTTGCTTTCCATCATGTGTAATGACAACACGATATGTCTTATCACGAGGAAGCCACAAGTCGAAGAACCCATTTTTCTGGGAAGTTACGGTTTTGTCGACAATAACATTTCCATCTGTATCTTCAATTAACACATCGAAATCCTTTTCAACCATTTCTCCTTGACAGCCTGTTAAGCTATGATTGGTACAAGGATGGGTTTGCTCTATAAAAGGCGCTATCGATACAAAAAATTCATCCTTAGGTAAATCATAGATTGTTTCACTATTATCCGCATCGGTCACGATAAGCTCTTGTGATGTAATGGAAGCCGATTGATCGGTTATCTCCCCAACACTATAATCCTGCACAAGCTGTTTAATATCTGTCGTTTCCTTTTTAGAAGCAGATTCTTCGTTTGTTCCATCATCATTACATGCAACTAAGAAAGCAGCAACCAATAGCATAATGACGGCACTTATTTTTAATTTCATTTACATGCACCCCACTTGTTTGATTATTCTCTATTAGTATAGCATTTCTAATGCGATGACATCGCTATGTTCTCAAATTGACATAATTCTTTCACGAATTAAGAGTAGTTCACAAGAAATCCTCCCAAGCAATAAAGCCCTTCTGTCGTTTAAGATAGAAGCTTCTTTATCACCTGTCGTCCTTTTCCATGTGGAATGCATAAAGGCGTTCCGCATATTGGATCATCGATGATATCACACTCCAATTTAAAAATGGTTTACCACATTCGGAGTAATCACTTCTTCGGGCTTTCCTTGTGAGAATACCTTTGTAGATTATAAAAAAGGGGAAGGAGTGTGTCAACTATCATTTGTAGCTGTGCATTCGTATTAGAACATCAAACAGATTCATCGATCAGAACAGCGTAGTATCTGAGAAAATCAACGAAAAATCAGTACTTCCTGTATATAGTCGCTTTTTTTATTTTTAATCGCAGCAGGCAAATTACCGTTTCTGGGAGGACAAGACTTGCGTAAATTATCCTATGGAGGTGATATTCATGTTTGGAATTGAAGCATACGGGGTTGTGCTAATTCCAATTATTATGGGGCTGATCGAGGTAGCTAAGATTCTAGGGCTGCCGAGAAAATATGCACCACTGCTTGCGGTAATTTTAGGAGTAGCTGCAGGAACGATTTATGCGAATCCTGATAGTCTCAGAGGAGGCATTTTGATTGGAATTGCCTTAGGACTTTCTTCGGTAGGTCTTTATAGTGGGACAAGAAATTTTTTGTACCAAAATAAATGTAAGGAGAGCTCAGAAGATGATTAATATTTTTATTGATCCAGGACATGGAGGAAATGATAGTGGAGCAACTGGATATGGACTAGAAGAAAAACAATTGACCTTAGCAATCGCGCTGAAAACAAGAGATATCCTCCAAAATGAATATGAAGGTCATTCTATTATGCTTTCTCGTACAACAGATGCGACACTTTCACTCTCGCAACGAACAAATATGGCAAATAGCTGGGGGGCAAACTATCTTGTATCCATTCACATAAATGCAGGAGGGGGAACAGGATTTGAATCGTATATTCATAATGGAAGCTATTTAGGCAAAGGGGAGACGGATCGCTTACGGGGGATTATTCATGATGAAATCGTTTTAGAGACAAATTATGGTGACAGGGGAAAGAAGGAAGCGAATTTTCATATGCTCCGTGAATCAAATATGTCCGCTGTGTTAACGGAAAACGGATTTATTGATCATCATGCAGATGCTACAAAGCTAGCAAGTGATGCATTTTTGACTAAAATTGCGCGTGGACATGCAGTAGGCCTGGCCAAAGCACTTGGTTTGACGAGAAAAACAGCGTCAACTCTGTATATTGAAATATTGGCTGATGCCCTGTGGACGTACAATACACCGGATTGGAATGATAAGGCTGTTATTGTAAATAAAGGGGAAGTATATACGGTGATTCAGGATAAGTTTCCAGTAGACGGTGGCTATATGTATCAAATTAAAAGTGGACTGTATATTACCGCTAGTCCAACCTATGTACGTGTCTATTCACGATAGGTGTTCGAAAGCCTCACAATAGCGTGGGGCTTTCGTGCGAAACTTGATAAAGAATTATGTGGAAAAGAGTTGACTTTTTAAACAGCTTTACATAAAATAAGAACAAACGTTCCCTTTGGTGGTGGTTTATAATGATTGGCCTCTTTCATCGATCCGTCCAAAATAAAGAAAAGCTTATGATATTCTATATAGACAGTACGAATCATATCACTCAACGCATTATTCGTGTTTTGGATGTGAATGAAAAACAGGTGTTAGCATTTTGTTATTGGCGAAAGCAAGTACGGACATTTAAGCTGGATAAAATTTTATCTGCCGATGTGCTGCGAAAGCGTAAAGCATAATGGATAGTGAACGGTCGATCATCGACTATCCTTTTTCATATGTCCATACGCGATTTTGATTGGAGTTTTCTGGGAATTTTTCTCCAGCTTTTAATTTTATCTGCTTTGGATTATTTACGTTGCTTCCTGTTTCTCCAATTTCAATATATACACCATTATTTGGCGCCTTTTGTCCAGAACGGTAATGACGAAATTCTCCCATCACATCTTCCCTCCTTTTCCTATATAATGGCTCTTTTCTGTCTGATTCATTCCCCTATATTGGAGATACTTTTATTTTTGACTTTGTTACCTTGCTAAAATACGCTATAGTAGTTTTATTCATTAATTATATTGTGCAGGGGGTAAAGTATGAACAATATCAAACAATTATCAAAAGCAGACTATGAAGCGATTTTTGACTTATCCCAATTTGCTTTTCAATATGTTCTAAGTCCTGAGGAGATGAAGAAAAAAAGAGAAGAAGCAGAACGCCACATTATATGGGGCTGGATGGAGGAAGAAACGCTCGCAGCGAAAGTGCATCTGATCCCACTTTCCTGTTATATCTTAGGGAAAGAATTTGAAATGGGCGGGATTAGTGCGGTGGCAACCTGGCCAGAATACCGTCGTAAAGGAATGGTAAAGCATTTGTTGAAGCATGCGCTTCAATATATGCGGAAGCAAGGACAAACCATTTCTTATTTGCACCCATTTTCCATTCCTTTTTACCGAAAATTTGGCTGGGAGCTCGCATTCGCGGAAAAAGCTTATACCATTCCGATGAAGCTTTTACGTAAACAGTGGAATGGGGTGGGTTATGTTAGAAGAGAGAATCAACCTATTTCCTTGTTGCATCCGATTTATACTGCTTATGCAAAGGGATTTTCAGGAATGCTTGTTCGAGACCTTAAATGGTGGGAGCAGCGCATTCTCAAAAAAGATGCACAAATCGCAGTAGCATACAATGATAAAGGAGAAGCAGAAGGCTATGTTATGTATGATGTAAAGGACAAAAAACTTACTGTACAGGATATGGCATCTACATCTCTTAACGGAAGAAAGCTATTATTACAGTTTCTTGCAAACCATGATTCGATGGCGGAAAATGTGGAAATGGTTGTTTCAGAAAGAGATCAGCTTGATTTAATCGTTGATGAGCCAATCTATGAACAAAAAGTGCAGCCATATTTCATGGCTCGCATCGTTGACGTTGCTGCATTTTTAAAGCAGTATCCCTTCACAACGCTCGAGAAATCCTGTCACGTATCGTTAATTGTCGAGGACGAATTTCTTCCAGAGAATAATGGAGTATACCACATCAAGGTTAAAAGCAACGAATCAACTGTAACTTATGTAAAGGCGGTTAGTGAACAAACACAGGGAATTCACTGTTCTGTGCAAACCCTTGCTGCAATCATGCTTGGTTACAAACGACCGGTCGATCTATATGGGATGGAAAAGCTAAAAGGTTCGAAGGAAGCTATTGAAAAGCTTGAACAGATCGTACCATTACAAGAAGCGTTTTTTGCCGATTATTTCTAAAAGTATATATAGCAAGTATTCTTATGCGAATAGAAAACGAGTATTTAAATAAAATATTTGGCGGTTAATGGCTGTTCATACGTCTTGAATAGAGACGATGGGCAGCTTTTTTTATTATAAAAGGTGGAATATTGATGTGAAAGTAGCTTCGCTGTCGACAAAGCGCGCTCGGATTCTTTTCTTCTATTATTATTTTTCGAAAAAAATAGAAAATGGTAGGAAATTGTTTACAGATAAGTTAAAATTAATAGCAAGGAAATCTCGTACGACAACACATAGAAAAGGAATGGAATTCATGACCTATCATGTGCAATTGGTGAAACTTTTGTTTTCAATGGAAGATCATTTATATCGAATTCAACGGGCAGAAAAGATTAGCAATCTATGGAAAGTCACTGGGTTTTTAGCTGTTGTTAGTCTGTTTCTCTATGGATGGATGGCATACCTTGGAATTGGCTCTGAGCTGATTTCCAGAGAAGCAGTTGGATTAGGGATGGAACAATATGAAGCAAGCAAATTTTGGTTTATTGTAGGACGAATGTTATATGGGCTGCTTTTCACAGTGCTTGTTATTGCTGTACCTGCGCTTCTTTTCCACTACTTAACAGGAATTCCTTTTCAAAAGCTTGTCATTATGCAGCAGGTTGTATTCTCGATTCTACTTTTGGAACGATTAACGTGGATACCATTGGCGGTTTTCTTTGGTCTTGATTGGTATGTATCACCAGCATCCTTCGGCATTCTCTTTTCTTTCATAACTGATAAAGCATGGCTGATTTATTTTTTTGGAGCAATTTCTTTATTTCAGCTCTGGGTTATATCCTTCCAAGTAACTTATTTGCGTAAGCTATCATCGATGAGCAAGCAACGGATATGGCTAAGCGTTTTATTTCTACATATTGTTGAGTGGGCCTTTGTTTCCCTGTTTGCCTTTATGGATCGCTATTTGATAGGTGGGTGGTTCGGATGAGGAAAAAGAAAGTAATCATGTTTATGGTCCTGTTTTTTATCGGATTGAATGTTGGTCTAGTGATGCTTGATAAAGATAAAAAAGTTGATCGCATTACATATGTGAGTGAATGGAACGAAGTTAGCCTTGGCGACGTATATGAACGGATTCAAGTTGACGGTATGCTAGATTATATTAATGAACAGCATGTGTATTTTGATAATCAGCTTGGTGGGTTCGATCAATTTCTAGTAGAAGAAGGAGACATGGTCAATAAAGGAGATCCGCTTTATTCATATAAAGCGACTTATTATTATGAGACAAAAGCAAGCCTTGAACGGGAAGCTGAGCGTTTAACCGGAGAAATGGAAGCGATCGAAGCGGCTATTGGAAAGATGAACGCGTATCAAGTATCTCAAACGACGATGAAGTTTGTTTCCCCAGAAGGAAATGAAACAATAGAGATACCGCAGAATCAATCTGAGGCAACTTTACTTAAGGAGCAATATATCCTCGAAAAGGAAAAAGAACGGGATCAAAAGGCGGCCCAGTTGAAAAGCATCCAATCTCAAATCTCGGAGCTTTCTTCGAGTGGTGATACGATAACGGTGGAAAGTCCGTTTCGCGGAAAAGTAACAACGGTATCAGATGGATTGGATAATCCGATTGTGACGATTCAGCTTCCAGAATTATTGGCCCGAGGAGAATTGACCGAAAAGGAACGGATGCTTGTCGAAGAATCGATGTCTGCAACAGTTAATATGACAGAGGGAAAGCAACAGGTAGAGGGTGCTGTTCAATTTGTTGCTGAAGAGCCAGTATCGCTGGAAATCAAAACGCGGAGTATGTATCCATTTCATGTAGCACTCGATAAAGAAGCAGATGATATCGAAACACTTTTACCAGGCTACCATGCATCGATTTTGATTACGTTACAAGAATCATTAGATACACCGGTTATTACAGAGAAAAGCTTGTTTGGAAAGTATGTCTGGAAGATGACAGCTACTGGAAAGCTGGTAAAAACCCCTGTTCAAACAGGCATTGAGATGAAGCCTTCGGTCGAAGTAACACATGGTGTTGAGCAAGGACAATGGCTCGCGCAAGCTAAAAAGGAGCGATTTCGCAATGACGCTTCATTTATTACACCATTACAAATAGAACGAATTCCTTGGAAACAAGTACGACAATTAGGAGATTGGAAAAAAAGTATAACCATTGGTTTGCTTTCTCGTTAATAGAATAAGATTCAATACGAAGCGTAAGAGACAAAACAACCTCAAAATACTTTTGGCAGTATCTTCTTTGCCAAGTGCACGGCCTTAATCCACTCGGAAAAGATAGCACGCTTTTCCGAGTGGGTTTTTTGACGTACAGGACGTACTAGCGCAGACGTTGCCACAGGACGTAGCGGTTTTAGTCTGCGTTCCTCTATTTCATTTTCCCAAAGGACAACGAACGCTTCGGCAGCGATACATCGCACGCAGAAAAAGTGTTCCTCTTTTTCAAGGAGTCTCCCCTTAAGCAACATCCCCTTATGCATACTTTTTCTCTCCTTGTTTTGTTTGCTTATGCTTCTGATCATGTAACAGTACGTTGATAAGTGCCCCAATTAATAACAGCATGGCGGTTAGATAGAACCAAATCATCAGTATAATAATCCCACCTAAACTCCCGTACGTAACCGAATAGTTTCCGAAATTACTCACATAGAAAGAAAAGCCAAACGAAATAATTTGCCATAAAAGGCTGGCTATACAAGCTCCTGGGAAAATGTGTTGAAAAGAAAGCTTCTTATTTGGAGCAAAGCGGTAAAGTCCCATTATAAATAAGGCCAGCACGAGGAAAGATACGAACCAGCGAAGCACTTGAAATAGCACATCAAACTCAGTGAAAATCGGTAACGATGTTTTTAATAAACTCCAAATTAAATTTCCGAGCACAGGAATAATAAACGCGATTAGAAAAGCTAGGATGACGCCTATCGTAAGTCCAAGGGCACGCAATCGAACAGCGAGAAAGGAACGCGTCTCTTCGATATCATAGGCTTCATTTATTGATTGCATAAAGGAACGAACGCCATTCGATGCAGTCCATAATGCACCAATAATTCCAATCGTTAATAATCCGCCTTTTGGTGTTTGAACGATATGAACAATATTATCTTGGAAAATAGTTGCTATTCCGTCTGGGACGTGTTGTTGAACAAAGGCTATTGCATCCTCAGGTTGAATTTGAAAGTATGGAATAATGGTAAAGCATACGATAAGCAATGGAATGATGGACAGTAAATAGTGATAGGCTTGGGCAGCAGCAAGTAATGGAATATTATGTTGCTTCCACCTGCTTAAAAAAGCGCTTGTGAAATGGATGATTGCTGTCATCTGCTTCCCTCCAATGAAAGTCGTTTATTCATGCTATACCCGCACACGAGTGAATCTAATCTGCATCGTTTAAGTCATAAAGGAACGTCTTGTCCCATAAAATAATAGCAATATAAAGGAGTAAGGGGCGGTATAGATGGAACGTTACAGGAAGCATTTGCAGCGTTTAGCATGGGTTGTCGGGTTATTCATGCTTGTATTTTTACTTCAATATCCACTTCAGCAAACACAAAAAACATGGAATACATGGTCACTTCCATTATCGGGAAAAACGATCGTCATTGATCCAGGACATGGCGGACCAGATGGTGGTGCAGTAGGAAGGGATAAAACAGAAGAAAAAGATATCGCGCTAGCGGTGAGTAAAAAATTACAAGGGTATTTACAGCAATCTGGAGCACTGGTTTATTTAACGCGGGAAAAGGATACAGATCTAGCAGATGCACAAACAAAAGGATTATCGAAAAGAAAGTCAGAGGATATCCGCAAGCGACTTCAGTTTATTCATGATAAAAAGCCAGATTTTTTTCTTTCTGTTCATTTGAATGCGATTCCTTCTCCGAAATGGAGTGGGGCACAAACATTTTATTATGCGCGTTATGAGGAAAGTAGGCATCTAGCTACAATGATTCAAGAGCAAATGATTACAAACTTAAAAAACACGACACGCTCCCCATTAGCGATTAATGGCATGTACTTGTTAAGAGAAGCAAAGGTTCCAGGAGCATTAGTAGAGATTGGCTTTTTGTCGAATGAAAAGGAAAGAGAATTATTGAAAAAGAAAAGCTATCAAGAAAAAGTAGCAGTAAGCATGTATGAAGGGATGCTGCGATATATGACAGAGGAGCCAAAAGAAGAAGCATCTGAATAACCTTTGAAAACAGTGAAATACCTTATATATTTAAGCCTTCCCTTTCTCCAGTTCATATCACTTAGATTTCAAGTGATTTATGTTATACTAGCAGTGGACATGTTATCATGTGGAGCATGACAATAGAAATTGAGCTTATAATGCTTCTACTTATCATTATTCAACCAATGCTACCAAAGGGAAGGTGACAAACTGTGTTAACGAAAGAAGAAGTAATACAGCTGCTTAGCCCAGTAAACGATCCATTTTTACATAGAACACTTGAAGAAACAGACGGGATCAAGGATATTTCGATTAGGGAAGATAAAAAGCATGTAAGTGTCAAGCTGGCGATTGGTAAAACAAATACAGCGGAGCAAATGACACTGCAACAAGAAGTGGTTCGTATTTTAAAGAAAAATGGAGCTACGACGGTGGGATTGCGCTTTGAGCAATTACCAGATGAGGTAATTCAAAAATATCAGCCAACCGTAGATCATGAAAAAGAAGCATCTTTACTAGGTGGAAGCCAGAACACGAAATTCGTTGCGATTGCTAGTGGTAAGGGAGGCGTTGGTAAATCAACGGTTACCGTAAATACAGCAATGGCTTTAATGCGTTTAGGTAAAAAAGTCGGAATCATTGATGCTGACATCTATGGCTTTAGTATTCCAGATATGATGGGAATTGAGGAAAGACCACAGGTTCGAGGCGAAAAGATTATCCCAGTAGAACGCTTTGGTGTTAAAGTTATTTCTATGGGATTTTTCGTAGAGGACAACTCGCCGATTATTTGGCGTGGCCCGATGCTAGGAAAAATGCTAACAAGCTTTTTTAAAGAAGTCGAGTGGGGCGATTTAGATTATTTATTGCTTGATTTGCCTCCAGGAACTGGCGATATTGCCATGGATGTGCATGAAATGCTACCGTCCTGTAAAGAAGTGATCGTGACAACGCCACATCCTTCCGCTGCTTTTGTTGCGGCGCGTGCTGGTCAAATGGCATTAAAAACAAAGCATGAGATTCTAGGTGTTGTAGAGAACATGGCATATTTCCAAAGCAAGACGACTGGAGAGAAAGAGTTTGTCTTTGGACAAGGAGGCGGACAGAAGCTCGCAGAAGTCTTGAATACGAAAGTACTCGGACAATTACCCCTTCAACAGCCATATGAAGATGAGGATGATTTTGCTCCATCTGTTTATCAGGCGGATCATCCACTCGGAAAAGCATATCATAAAATAGCAGCAAAAATTGTTGCACAGCTAGAGAAATAATAGGTGATATTAAATAGAACAGCCTGCATTTCCTCCCAACTTTCGGAGGATGCAGGCTGTTTCGTTTTGCTGCTTATCGTTTTAGGATTAATGAGCATATTACAATGATTGATTTTTTGTTGCATGCACATTTTCATCAACTACACAGGACGTTTGCGAGCACGTGTTATTTAATTCGCAGGCAGCACACTTTCCTTTTGAACTTTTTTTAAAATACCGAAAAAGTGTATACGTACCGTAACCAAATATTAATGCGATAAGAATAACATTAATCATCATTGAAGCTCCTCTCCGTTAAGCTAAATTTCTCAAAAAAGAACGGATCCAATTTGATAAATCACCCATGTTACAGCATAGGCAGTAACGAGTGGATAGATAATGGAAAATACTGTCCACTTCGTTGATTTCGTCTCTCTCCATATAACTGCGACAGTAGCTAAACAAGGAATATAAAGTAATACAAAAACCATAAATGAATATGCAGATACTGGCGTGAAAAATTGACCAAGCGACGTAGCAAGTTCATTTTCAGATACCGCATAGATGATGGACATCGCAGAAACGACTACTTCTTTTGCTAAAAATCCTGTAATTAATGATGCAGCGGCTTGCCATGTACCAAAGCCTAATGGAGCTAAAATCGGAGCAATAAATCCTCCTACAATCGCCATAAAGCTGTTATCCATTTGTACATTAAAGCCACCTGGTCCAGCATAGCTCATGAGCCATATAAATATAGAGCCTGCGAAAATGATGGTTCCTGCTTTGCGAATAAACCCTTTTCCTTTTTCCCATGTACTACGCCACAAGGTTTTAGCATGTGGCAGATGATAAATAGGAAGATCAATAAAGAACATGGACTTTTCATGCTTCATAATTGTCATGGAAATAAGCTTCGCAACAATTAAAGCTAAAATAATGCCAAGAAAATATAGTGAAAAAACAATAAGTGCTTGATGCTTAACAAAAAAGGCGCCAATAAATAAAGCATACACTGGCAATCGAGCAGAACAAGACATAAATGGAGCGATAAGAATCGTTAATAATCGTTCCTTTCGTTGTTCGATGGTTCGGGTTGCCATTATACCTGGTACATTACAGCCAAAGCTAATGATCATTGGAATAAACGATTTTCCGTTCATACCGAAGAATTCCATGAGGCGATCCATTATAACAGCGATTCGTGCCATATAGCCAGAGTCTTCCAATAGTGAAATAAAGAAAAAAAGCACGAAGATTTGAGGGACAAAAACGAGAACTCCTCCAACCCCTGCAACAATTCCATCAATGATAAGTGCATGAACAAATGGCGATGCCCCGATGAGGGTAAGACCTTGATCAATCCATGTACTTAATGGACCACTAAAAAAGGCATCGAGTAAATCAGATAAAGGTGTACCTATCCAAGAGAATGTCACTTGGAAAACAAGAAACATCACGAGCATGAAGATTGGAATACCCCATATTGGATGGGTGACATAATGATCTAATGTTTGTTGCCACTTTAGCTTGTTCGTCGTATCCTGAGAGGTTGCTGTTTGTAATAATTGTTGGATAAATGCATCTCTAGTATCGAACAAAATACGATGAATCGGCTTTCCTAAATCACTTTCAAGCTGTTCTTTTAAGGCGACCATGTCTGCATAATTTTCGTTTTGTTGTAAATATGCATCAACCGATTTATTATTTGTAAAAAATTGCAGTCCAAGCCAGCGTGATGATAAGTTTTCCGCTGTGATTAAAGTAGAAAAGCTGGTTAAAGCTTCCTCTACGCGTTCTGGGTACGAGAGTGTAAACGCTGGTGCATCTACGGGAGCGGTTAGCTTCTCTAGGAGCTGATCCGTTCCGATATTTTTTCTAGCAATTACAGACTGGACGGGAACACCGAGCATCGCTGCTAGCTTTTCATCATCAAGGAGGATCCCCTTTTTTTCTGCCACGTCAACCATGTTTAATGCAATAACCATCGGGATGTCTGCTTCCAATAACTGAATGGTTAGATGCAAGCTCCGCTCTAATTGGCTTGCGTCAACAATGTTTAATAATTGATCATACTTTTCTGTTACGAGTGCATTAGCGACAAGCTGTTCATCAGCAGATACAGGCGATAAGTCGTAAATACCTGGCAGATCAATTAGTGTCCCTTGATTATTTTCAAGCTCTCCTATTTTTTTATCAACGGTTACTCCTGTCCAGTTACCAACATACGCATAGGAGCGCGTTAATGTATTAAAAAGAGAGGTTTTACCTGTATTCGGATTTCCGATAAGGAGGGATGTTTTCATAATTGTATAACCTCTATTTTTTTCGCCTCTGCTTTACGAATACAAATGTTTTGTCCACGACATTCGAGGATACACGGTCCGTTTAATAAGGAAGATTGCTTCATACATAGCTTGCATCCAGGCAAGAGTCCTACGGAAGTTAGCCGAAGCTGTAATGCGGAATCAATCGATTCCATTTTATCAATGATGGCATACTGCCCAGATCGAAGCTCTGAAAGATTCATTTTATCAACCCTTCCTAATTACAAATGAGAATCATTCTCTATTATATAGTGTAATGAATGAATGAACAAGAAGCAATGAAATGGGAAGAAAATAGTGAACGTTTGTGAACAAAAATGGAATGATTAGAATCAATTTTTTAAAGGAATGGGTTGTGTTTGTAAGATGGGAAATATGTATAAAAAGAAGGCGGGTAAATTAACCACCGCCTCCGCTTCCACCCTGTTGTTCTCCACCTCCGCCTTGTCCTTGTCCACCTTGCTGCTGGCTCCCTTGCTTTTCCGCAGCTTTTAATAGGATTTCTTGGATTTTAGCTTGAAATAATGGAGAGTCAAATGTTTGTTGAATGGACTCTTCTAAATGCGCTTTAAATTGCTGACTTTTTAGTACATCTAGCATTTGCTTTTCCACTTCTGGATTTTTCATGAGGTCAATCATTTGTTTTTGATATTCGGGATCCTTTAGCAAGTCCTTCATCAATTTTTTATGACTATCCTCCATGGATTTAGCAAAGTCCTTTACAAACTTTGGATCCTTAAAAAGCTTTTCCCACATTTCTTTTCCTTTTTCAGAGGTTAATGCTTCATTGATTGATTTTTTAACAACCTCCGCATCCATGATAAGCTCCTGCTTCATTTTTTCATCGGCCATAATTTCTGCGAGTGCTTTTTTTCCTTCCTCTGTTTGTAATATATCAACAACCATTTTTTTCGTTGTATCGTATTCCCCTTCTTTCGCAGCTGGATTTTCTCCACTACAAGCAGAAAGAAGCGTCATAATCATAATTACTATGCTAAACAGTATGAATCGTGATCTCGGAAACATAAGGAAATCCTCCTTCCTCCTTATGTTTAATATGGAACCGAAACGAAAAAATATGCACTTGTAGAGGAAAAAACAAGTTGTTCATGTTAAAATACGGGTGGTATGATTTGTGCATCATAAGCGGCAGGGGGAAATGAGATTGAATAGTCGAAAAGTAGTTACTTTATTTACGAGAACTTTGTTAATTGGGGGATTAGCAGGACTTATTACGAGTTTTTTTGTTAAAACCGATCAATACCTCGCTTATCTTAATCCATTTAATTTGAAAGAATTAGTTGGTGTGTTATTGTTTTCGCTTGGCTTAGGCTTGGTGTTTACGGTTGTAAGTCAAACAGGGTTTTTTGCTTATTTATTTATTCATCGGTTTGGTTTGGGACTTTTCCGTTCCTTTTGGCCAACCGTTCAAGTATTACTTATCCTGTTCGTGTTGTTTGATTTAGTTTATTTTCCATATACAGCAAGTGACGGGGATGGATCGCTTCTTCGTTATGTTCTTGTAGCGGCAGGCTTACTTATATATGGTGTAATTGTATCTTATATCAAAGCAAAGGAAACGAATAGCAGCGCCTTTATACCTGCCCTCTTTTTAATGGTTGTTATGACAACGATTGAGTGGGTGCCGGGTCTCCGTACAAGTGGAACCGATTATGCTTTGTTAATGATTGTCCCATTACTTGTTTCGAATACATATCAATTACTTGCTTTACACCGCCTTATTAAACAAGAGGACGGCAGATCTAAAAAGCCAGCTGTTGCCTTAAACAATAAAAAACAAGCAAGCTCAAAAACCTGATGGATCAATGATTCACCAGGTTTTTTTATGAAGTCAGATACATGTGAAAGCTTCCATTTAATCAACTATTTCTGCTTTTGCGTGGGCTTGATTGATCAACTCAGTAATTGTTACGAAGGACAATTTTTTATTTTTTAAACCTGGCAGAATCGTTTTTAATGAATTAGCTGTCTGCTTAGCGGAATCAGAAGCATGCATCAGAATGATGTCACCATTTGAGGTGTTCTTCATAATGTGATCAATAATCTTCTGGGTACCGGGATTTTTCCAATCATGTGAATTGACATTCCAATGAATCACTTTAAAGCCAATTGATTCTGCGAGCTCTACAATCTCTTCGTTAAAATGGCCATTAGGTGTGCGTAGAAGCTCGACATTTTCGTAGCCAAGCTTTTTAAAGACCTCTTTTGTGTGCAATAAATCCTTTCGCACTTGCTCTATTTCCTGATCAAGATAGCTTTTATAGCGATAGCCCAACGTCCCTAGCTCATGTTTTCCTTTGACAATCATTTCCACAAGTTCTGGATGTCTTTCTGCCCATTCTCCACTAACAAAAAACGTCGCTTGCACTTGTTCTTTTTCCAACTGCTTTAATATCCCTTCTACACGTTCTTCTCCCCAGCTTATGTTAAAGGTAAGTGCAATATTTGGTTCTTTTTCATTCCCCTTTGCCAGAACATTTGGTTCCTCATTGGAAAACACCGATAGCGTTCCAGTTGTTTCCATCCAAATAAAAATGGCAGCAAGATGAGCAAATAGTATAAGGGTAAGGATTCGTGCTTTCTTACCGAATTTCCATACATAAAAATGCTGCATACGGTTCCCTCCTTTTGTATCAGGCTTGTCTATTATTATATTTATGAGATAAAAGCGATATTATGAACAAGCTAATAAAAAACAAACGGGTTTATAAAGCAGCAAAAAAGGAAATAACAAATGAAAGCTACTTCGACAAGTTTCGAGAAAACCAACTTCTGAATAAAATGATAAAGAATGGATAAATTAAGAAAACCAACCGACAAAATTCCACATTTTTCACGAATAACTGTGGTATGGTGTGAGGTGAGAAAATGTTAGGCTTGATTATTAACGAATTAGAGCAAAAAGAGATGCAATATTTAGTGAAACGTGAATTAGAAGAGTTGCTCTTTGATTTAGAGGATCATCGCATTGACCCCATTGTAAAACAGTCTATGCGAGAACGATATCGGGTCCTTTTTCAGTTGTTAAGAAGAGTAGCCAGTCATGAAGAATGCTTGAAATATGTACCGAAGAAAACAAAAAACGAAGGATAATCGAAATAAGCGATTCATATGTATTGGCAAAATGTCAATGGATGAAGTTACATATGGAGATAGGCTAGCTTTCTGTTCAACCAAGAGCAGAAGGCTTTTTATATTGGAAAAACAAATGCATATGGTGTCAATTATTTTTAAGAAAAATGAGAAAAACTTTATACATGCTCTCATATAGATGTAATATAGTATAAATTCAAAAATATCTAACTAATTTGATTAATTTAAAAAGGAGGACGCATATGACTTCACCGCTCCTAGAGGTTCGCAATTTACATACACATTTTTTCACGAAGGCTGGAGTGGTAAAAGCAGTCGATGGTGTTGATTTTTCTATCAAGCCTGGGGAAACACTCGGTATTGTGGGAGAGTCAGGTTCTGGAAAAAGTATAACTGCTATGTCCATTCTTGGTCTTGTGCCCAATCCTCCTGGAGAAATTGTAGCAGGTGAGATTATCTTTAAAGGTGAAAATTTGCTGCACAAAAAAGAACAGGAAATGCGCCAAATTCGAGGAAAAGAAATTGCGATGGTGTTTCAGGACCCGATGACATCACTAAATCCAGTTTTTACTGTTGAAAAGCAAATGGTTGAAACCATTTTAGCGCATGAACGACTAACAAAAAAACAAGCAAAAGAACGTGCAGTGGAGTTGTTAACGCTAGTTGGTATTCCAGATGCAAGAAAGCGTCTTAAGACGTACCCGCATGAATTTAGCGGGGGAATGCGGCAGCGCGTGATGATTGCAATGGCGTTATCTTGTAATCCATCGTTATTGATTGCGGATGAGCCAACAACTGCTTTAGATGTAACCATCCAGGCGCAAATTCTAGAGTTGTTTAAGCAAATGCAACAGGAACTCAATATGGCAATGATCATGATTACCCATGATCTCGGTGTTGTATCAGAGGTATGTGACAATGTCATGGTTATGTATGCGGGAAAGCCAACGGAATTTACGAGCACAAAGCAGTTGTTTGATAACGGCAAACACCCATATACGCAAGGGTTAATGCATTCCATACCGAAAATCACGCCAGAAAAGGAAAAGCTTGCGACAATAAAAGGCTCGCCCCCAGATTTACGAGCACTTCCAAAGGGATGTAGCTTTGCACCCCGATGCGCACATGCAATGGAAGCATGCATAAAGACGGATCCAGTAATGACGAGGGTGGATGAAAATCATCGTGTTCGTTGTTTATTGTACGATCAATCAAAAAAGGCGGTAACGACATGAGTGCATTACTTGAAGTGAAAGATATAAAGAAACATTTTCCGATTAAAAATGATGCGGTTTTTTCGCGGGAAAAGCGTGTCTTAAAAGCGGTAGATGGGATTTCGTTTTCCGTTAAGAAAGGGGAGACGCTCGGTCTTGTTGGAGAAAGTGGCTGTGGGAAATCAACAGCAGGAAGAGTAATGCTCAAACTGTTAGAGCCAACGAGTGGAGAGATTTATTTTAAGGGTGAAAACATTACGAACTTTCGTGGGGAAAAGCTTCGCAAATTACGACGAGAAATGCAACTGATATTCCAGGATCCGTATGCATCGTTAAATCCAAGAAAGTCCATTGAGAAAATTATTTCAGAGCCGATGAAAATCTTTAATATTCCTCGAGAGGAACGGGAAAAACGCTTAGATTATTTGCTTGAGGTTGTTGGGCTTAGTGCATACCATAAGCAACGTTATCCACATGAATTTAGTGGGGGGCAACGCCAACGAATTGGAATCGCGCGTTCCTTGGCATTAGATCCTGAGCTTGTCATTTGTGATGAGCCGGTTTCTGCATTAGATGTTTCTATTCAAGCACAGGTAATTAATTTAATGGAGGATTTGCAGGCGGAATTTGATTTAACTTACGTATTTATCGCCCATGATCTTAGTGTCGTTCACCATATTAGTGATCGTGTTGCGGTGATGTATTTAGGGGAGCTAGTTGAAATTGGGGATGCGCAAGAAGTATATCGTGATCCAAAGCATCCATACACCCAAGCGTTACTTTCTGCTGTTCCTCAAGTAAATCCAAATGAGGAAAAGCAACGCATTATTTTAAAAGGGGATTTGCCTTCACCGCAAAACCCACCAAGCGGGTGTAAATTCCATACTCGTTGCCCATTTGCCGAAGAAATTTGCCGAACCTCCAAACCATCATTACGAAAAGCATCCGAAAACGGGGTAATGGCAGCATGTCATTTTGTCAAGGAGGTGGTCGAAGCTTAACAGCAAGCTGACCGTTATGCACATAAAGCAGAATCTAAAAAAGCAGGGGGAGAATTATGATTAAAAAGCAACGTTTATTATTTCTGTTAGTTTTGTCAATAGCACTGTTTTTTATACTTGCAGCTTGTAACAAGGATACGCAATCAGATAGCGAAGGAAGCGGAAATGCGGAAGGCGAAAACAAAGCTTCAGAAGGAGAAGCGAGTGGAGATAAGATTCTTGTTTTTGGCCGTGGAGCGGATTCGATTCAACTCGATCCTTCAAAAGTAACGGATGGAGAATCCATTTATGTTACAAACCAAATTTATGATACATTGGTACGCTATGAAGAAGAAAGCACAGAAGTAAAGCCTGCATTAGCAACCGAGTGGAAGGTTTCAGAAGATGGGAAAGTATGGACCTTTCAATTACGAGATGATGTAAAGTTCCATGATGGCAATGATTTTACAGCAGAAGATGTTGTCTTCAACTTTGAGCGTTGGACGACGTCAGCAGAATTTGTCTATTACGGCTATATGTTTGGGGCCTCTGAAGATAATATGAAAGGAATTATCGAAAAGGTGGAAGCAACAGGAGATTACGAAGTTACGTTCACTTTATCAGAACCGAATGCACCATTCCTCTATACGCTTGCGATGCCACCTTTTGGAATTGCGAGTTCAAAGGCTGTAGAAGAGCATGGAGAAGACTACTTTAAAAATCCAGTTGGAACTGGTCCATTTACATTTGAAGAATGGTTGCCAGATGACAAGATTACGTTAAAGAAAAACCCTGATTACTTTGGTGAACCAGCAAATGTCGATCAAGTTGTCTTCCGTGTAATTCCGGATAATGGTGCGCGATTCATGGAGCTTCAGGCTGGTAGTATCGATTTAATGATGGGATTAAATCCACAGGATATTGCAACAGCTGAAGGAGATGATAATTTACAGATTATTCGTCGTCCTTCAATGAATGTATCGTATATGGCGATGAACACAGATAAGGAAGGCCCATTAGCGGATAAGCTTGTGCGACAAGCGGTTAATTTAGCGATCGATAAGGAACAGCTTATTTCACTTTATGAAGGGATTGGAAAGGCTGCTAAAAACCCAATTCCACCATCATTATGGGGCTTTAATGATGATGTAGAGGATTATGGATATGATGTGGAAGAGGCGAAAGCGTTATTAGCTGAAGCTGGTTATGCTGATGGCTTTGAAATCACATTGTACACGTTTGCAAATCCAAGACCATATATGCCACAGCCAAAAGTAACTGCTCAAGCAATCCAAGAAATGCTGAAGGAAGTCAATATTAAGGTAAAGATTGTTGAAAATGATTGGGATTCCCATTTAGATGCAACAGAGAATGGAAAGCATGATATGGCCTTCCTCGGTTGGACTGGTGATAATGGAGATCCAGATAACTTCATGTACGTATTATTGGATAAGGATAATGCGAAAATGGGGTCAGCAGGAAATATTGCTTTCTACAAGAGTGATGAAGTCCATGACCTATTGAAGGAAGCACAGGTTGAAATGGATCAAGAAAAGCGGACAGCGCTTTATATGAAGGCGCAAGAGATTATTCATGACGATGCGCCTTGGTTCCCAATCGCGCATACGACTCCACCACTGGCTGCAAAGAAAAGTATTGTGAATTATGTTCCGCATCCAACGGGAAGTGAACCTTTTAATTTGCTAGATATTCAAGAATAGACGATTATTCTAGGTTCGTTGATTAACGAAGGATGTAGTTTATGGAAGGCTCTTTCCTTGTCGGTCGATGATGAACGGGAAAGAGCCTTTTCCAATCATGCGAATAGGAAAGATTGAAGTGCGTGAACGGAGGGGTCACAAACATGGCAAAATATATTATCCGCAGATTAATGATGTTAATCCCTGTATTACTTGGCGTTTCCATCATTACATTTTCATTGATTCATCTTATTCCCGGTGATCCAGCAAGGAGTATGCTAGGGGAAAAAGCTTCCGAAACGCAGCTCGAGCTATTGCGGGAGGAGTTAGGCTTAAATGATCCATACATGGTTCAATACGGACGTTTTATGGGCAAGGTCCTTACGGGGGACTTAGGTGAATCAATTCAATCAAAAGAAGATATTTCCTATGAACTGATGCAAAAGCTACCAGCCACGATGGAATTAGCTGTTTTTGCAATGACCATTGCGATTGTAATTGGAATCTTAGCGGGGGTCATTGCCGCGGTAAAGCAATATTCCTGGTTTGATAACATTAGTATGACTGGGGCGCTTTTTGGGGTTTCGATGCCAATATTTTGGTTAGGGCTGATGATGATTTGGATTTTTTCAGTTACATTTAACATTTTACCTCCTTCTGGCAGGATTACGACTGGAGTGGAGCTAGATACGATTACGAACTTTTATTTATTAGATAGTATCCTAACCTGGAATTGGGTAGCGTTTAAAGATGTATTTTTACACTTGCTTATGCCAGGAATTGCACTGGCAACTATTCCGATGGCGATTATTGCAAGGATGACGAGGTCAAGTATGCTGGAAGTGATGCGACAAGATTATATTCGTACCGCAAATGCGAAAGGGCTAAAGCGTCATTTAATCATTTTTCAGCATGCATTAAAAAATGCATTTTTACCAGTATTGACTGTAATTGGGCTGCAATTTGGGTTATTGCTCGGAGGTGCAGTGCTTACAGAAACGATATTCTCTTGGCCTGGTGTAGGAAGGTACGTATTGCTTGCTGTACTTGGCAGAGATTATCCCATTGTTCAAGCAACCATTTTAATTATCGCTACCTTATTTGTATTAATTAATTTGATTACGGATATTTTATACAAATATTTCGATCCGCGTATCAAATTTAATTGATCAAGTTGAACAGGTTTTGTGCTTATCTTGAATGAAAGGAAGTGTCTTATGGCTATACAACCAAATCCTGTTACAGATCCGGGTATCGATGCTGTTGACAAGAATGTACAAATAAAAGGTCAACGGCTGTGGGTAGATGCGTTAACTCGAATTATTAAAAGTAAAACCTCCTTGATTGGATTATGTATTATTTTGTTGTTAATAATTACGGCTATTTTTGCTCCGATCATTGCTACACATAGTACGACAGATCAATCGATTGTGAATCGGTACCAGCCTCCATCCTCAGAACATATTTTAGGTACAGATGAACTTGGAAGAGATATTTTTAGTCGCATTGTATATGGAACACGAATCTCCATACAGATCGGAGTTATTTCGGTCGGTATTTCTTTAGTCATCGGTGTGTTACTCGGAGGACTTGCTGGTTACTTTGGTCGCTGGGTCGATCAAATTATTATGCGCATCATCGATATTATGATGGCATTTCCGAGTATTTTGTTAGCCATTGCACTGGTTGCTGTTCTTGGAAAAAGCTTAACAAATGCAATGATTGCAGTCGGGCTAGTGGGTATTCCTCAATTTGCTCGAATTGTTCGGGCAACGGTGTTATCGGTGAAGGAAACCGAGTATATTGAGGCAGCGCGATCGATAGGCGCAAAGCATCGCCGTATTTTGTTTCAACATGTACTGCCGAACAGTCTAGCACCAATTATCGTACAAGCAACCTTAGGGATAGGAACGGCAATTTTAGATGCGGCAGGCTTAAGCTTTCTAGGTCTTGGTGCACAGCCACCAACTCCAGAATGGGGGGCAATGCTAAGTGACGGACGAGCTGCATTACAAACTGCTCCATGGGTTGTAGCATTCCCAGGACTTGCTATATTTCTTGTTGTTCTAGGCTTTAACTTATTTGGAGATGGGTTGCGGGATGCGCTAGATCCGAGATTAAAGCGATGACTGATAAGGAAGCAGGTCTAATTTAAGTTAATTGAAAGGAAAGTATTTTGAATATTTTATATTTATAGTAAGATAAGGTAAAGCAATTGCTTTACCTTTTTTCTTGCTTCCAAGCTATTTTTTGAGGGGGAATCGAATGAAAAAATATATCCCTGCTACTATCTGTTTTTTCATTTTAATATTGTTTGTCATTGCGCCACAGCAGACGGCAACTAAAAGTAAACCATATGCTTCTTATCCGAATCTTCCTGCGCCAATTGGAGATCAAAAGCTATTAATTACGAGTGCTGGACAAGCAGTAGAAGCATCGATACTTTATTCCATTGCGGAACATCTTCACTTAGATGTGGATTACCGCCCGAGAGTACTTGCCTCAGATTTATATGATTACAATACGGTTGCTGTAGTGATTGGGTATAGTGCGAATGGGATGACTCAAGTAAATCGAACGTTCGAAGAAGAGGTTAATCGGATAAAAGCGATTGCGGAGGAAGTGGAAAACCAGGAAAATGCGTTGATTCTTGTTCATTTATCGGGAAATTATCGCAGTGATAGGAAGTCCTTGCAGTTGTTTGAACAATTAGTTCAGCGTGCAGATTATTATATTGGTATGAAAGAGAATAAATATGGCAGCAAAATCAAACATGCTTTAAAGCAATTTCGTGTACCAGCTACATTTGTAAGCGAGTTAGATGATATTCGTGTTCCGTTCAATTCGGCTTTTCGTTAAGCTTGTAACTTGAGATGGGCTAGCAAATACAAAAGATGCAACAGAATCCCTTTTCTGCTAGACGTAGGAGGTGGAAGAGTGAAAGCGAAGAAACATTATGTCGTCGGATTGCTAGGGCTTGGGATGTTAATTTATGGAGGAATGCTACCTTATTTTTTGGATCGTATGACGGCTTTTATGATCATACAAATAAATGAAAGCATTATCGATCGTGATAGCGGTCAGCTCCTTATTACATCTTTTATGTATGTTGCCAAGTATACGGTTATCTTCTTTTTTATTTATTTTGGTGCATTTCTATTTTCACGAGTGTTTTGTCAGCGTGTTGAAATGTTGCGTTATTTAGGGTGCTTTATCATCCTTACGACTAGTAGCATGTTTCTTTTTAATGGGCTACATCATGAGAATCTGACGTTCCAAACACATTTTCTTACACTTGGGCTGTTATTACTGCTCCAAGTCTATATACCGAAACAGAAGTACTACTATTTTATTTTCTCGATTATTTTACTGTTATTAATTATATCGATGCAATGGCTCCAGTTAATTCCTGCATTATCTAGCTTTGGATTTGGTCTGAATGATATGGCAGCAAGTATAAAAATGGCGGATGCATACTTTACCGACAATAGTCTATTCAATACGATTGCGACCATATTCTTTGCTGCATTTTTAGTAATTGCAATCATTTTTACATTATTAATCTTTTTACAGCGAAAGCAAATGGATACATTAAAGCGGTATGAACTGCAGGAAGAAGAGTTAAAGGAAACTAAAATCGCCCTTGTAGAATCCAAAGTATATGAAGAAATGACAACATTAGTTCACGACCTTAAAACCCCACTCGTTACAGTGGAGGGGTTAATTAGCTTAATTGAAATGCAAATGAAGACGTCTCCTGATGGGATGTGGAGGAATTATTTTAACCGTATTAATCAATCGGTGAATAAAATGAAAGATATGATCTCCGAAATCATGCATGAGAACACAAAAAAAGCGACACCTGTTTCTGAATTACTAGAATATGTAGTTAGCCATCTTAATTTAGATGACCAGGCTATTAAGTTAGAAGTTTTTATGGTGGAAAATGTACCAATTCTATATGTAAATAAAATTCGTTTTTCGCGAGCAATTGCGAACTTGTTAGAGAATGCGGTTTGCTCATTTACAGGAAGTGGAGGGTTTATTCGTATTAATGTGAAGCGGGATAAAGGACAAGTATTGATACAAATCGAAGATAACGGTTCGGGCATCCGTCAAGATGATTTGCAGCATATATGGAAGGATGGATTCAGTACTACCAATTCCACCGGTATCGGATTGTCTTTTGTAAAGCGAGTAATCGAGAATCACGGAGGGACCATTACGGTAAATAGTAGACCAAATCTATTGACGCAGATGAATATTAGAATGCCGGAGGAGGTCAGTGAATCTCAGGTATCAGTGTAATGAAAAGAAGTAAATGCTAAAAGGAGGGGGAAGAGATGACCTCAACAGTACTAGTCGTAGATGATAATTCGGATATTCGTTTTACATTAAGAGAAATTTGTCAGTATGCGAATTGGAATGTCTTGGAATGCTCGACTGGACGTAAAGCGGTGGAGCTTTTTCGGTTATACACACCAGACGTTGTGTTGGTGGACTACCATATGCCTGACTGGGATGGGATTCGGACGACGAAGGAAATTCGCAAATTAAATAGTGTCGTTCCGATTATTATTTTGACGGTTGATGAGCGTCAGGATATTGCAAACGCATTTTTAGCTGCCGGGGCTACCGATTTCGCTTTAAAACCAATTAAAGCTCCTGACTTAATCTCACGGATTCGAATTAATTTAAAGGTTGGCAAGCTAACCAAGCCACAGGAGAGTGCATTTGTTGAAAAAGGAATTAATGAAGCAACCTTGCGTTCGATTAAAAACTATTTACTTGATCAACAAACCCCTGTAACTATAAACACGATTCAAAATAACCTTCCTGTGTCCTACCAAACTGTTCACCGTTATTTGAACTATTTAGAGGCAGAGGGAGCTGTTAAGGTAATCCTTGAATATGGTAAAACAGGGCGACCTAAAAATAAATATAAACTAATGTAAATAGAGAATGCGTATAATTTAGTGGAGGAAGCTGTATAGTAAATGCAAAGGACCTTCAGTTGGTATGCACGTTAATAAAAAATCATAAAAATACGGTAAATAACATCTTGATTTGCCCTATTATTTATGGTATATTAATTTCTGTTGTCAGCTTAGCAAAACGGTTGTGAAAGGAATTAAATATTTTTCAAAAAAACAGTTGACAATCACTCGCAACCATGATAAATTATATCTTGTCGCAAAAAACGACAAAGTAAAAAATTGATCTTTGAAAACTGAACAAAACGACCAGTATGTCAAGAAAAACGGACCTCGTTTTT
>NZ_JAXOFU010000012.1:0-80808 GCF_036409425.1 Virgibacillus sp. MG-45
CGATTCTTGATCGAATTCGGCCATTTCTTGATCGAGTTCACCCTATTCTTGATCGAATTCGGCCATTTCTCGATCGTTTGAGCCCGATTCTTGATCGAATTCGGCCATTTCTTGATCGAGTTCACCCTATTCTTGATCGTTTCCGCGCTTCACCCTATATTCGAAGCGTTATCCTTCTCTCGGCACTCCCGCTATCATCCAACCTGCTTCTCCACAGTTTTACACAAAACGCTGTGGAACATACTACTCGCTAATTCGCGGGTCGCTCACATCGCATGCTTACATGAAAAAACCTGCATTTCTCTCTCTTTGCAGCTCTACCATACGGAAAAGTACAAAAAGGCAGAAATCCAGGTTTACTAAATCTAGTTATACCTAAATAAATCTGCCTTCATAGTCAGGGCATTTACGGCGCCCCGGTAGAGACTCTTGAACCTTATTATCAAGGATATACGAACGGCAACATATATTTTTTATAGCTTTTAATGCTACTTATTTTACTAACCAATGCAGGCTTGGTCAACCCATAATTCGTTTAATTAAATTTTTCCATAATTGTGTGATTTCTGTTGTGCTTTTATTTTTTTCATTATTATAAAGCATTCGTTCATATACATTCGTTAATTGCCCCATTGAATCTGTGTCATAGCGTATGTCAATTCGTTTTGCATATTCTCTTAGCGTCTGATCACTATCGCGTGGGATGCCATTTCGTTTTAACAGCTTTAACAAATGATGATATGCTTCTTGGTAGGTTTGTGCGTCTGGATTTTGCATAAGCTTTCGTTCGATAAAAGCGGTCTGCAGCTGAAAACGGCGACAATATAACATAAATGTTACTCCGAGCAGCATAACAATCCCGGCATAAACAAACAGATTCATCGAGAATGGATTCTTTTCCTTCGTTGCACTGCTTGATGCTTCTACTGCTGTTTCTTCTTCTTTTTTCTTGATGTTTTCTTGTTGTTCCTGAGGATTCGTTTCTGTTTCCGGTGCATCTAACGTATCATCTGTTGAGCTTGTACCTGTACTAACATCAAATTCTGCTAAGTTAGAAAAGCCTTGTGTCGGTTCAAATGGTACCCAGCCAACCTTTGGAAAATAAACCTCTACCCAAGAATGGGCATTTTTGTTGGTGACCTCATACACGTCAAATTCCTTCCCGGTAGAGGCTCCCCTCTCGATGCGCTCCCCGCTTGTAAATCCTTTTACCCATCTTGCAGGAATTCCGAGTGTACGCAGCATTACTACCATGGAGGTGGAATAGTTATCACAATACCCGAGTTGCGAATCGAATAAAAACTGATCAACATAATCTTGATCCTTACTAGGAACTGGTACATCGCTAATTTGATAGACAAATCCATTCCTACTAAAATACTTTTCCACTGATCGTACTTTATCATAGCGATTATAGTCGTCACTTGTAATGTCCGCTGCTAGCTCATACACGCGATCTGGAAGCGTTTCTGGCAATTGTAGATAACGTTTTCGCATCTCTGCATCGCCCGAATCATTCGGAAAAGACTCCTTCATTAATTCTATTGGAAAAGAAGGGTGATTGTATTGCAGCTTGTAGCCTTTTAAGCTTATATCTTTCCCATTTATTTGCGTTCGTGCTTCACCGAGCTCTTCATCTACTAGTAAACGTACATTAGTATCTACTTCCACCTTTTCCGTTCCATAAGGATAAAGCAGCTTTTTGATTTTTAATGGTTCTGCAAATTCAACTTCCCCTTCTAATGCTTCTGTTTCTACCTGCTGTGAAAAGGAGTTGTAAGAAAGGCTATTCGTTTGTTCCATGTAAGCAAGCTCCTCTGACCTTTCCCAGCCTTTTCCGGTATAAATATCCTTTGATTCGATTCGCCAATAATGCTTTTCATTCACTTTCGCTTGGAAGACAACGGTATCATCCTGTACAAATGATCCACCTAAGCGTGAATCGTCCTCACCATAACCAACCTTTTGTACCGTTCCTCCACTTCCATTCCCATATCCTGTTACCGCTTGGATATACGGGACCGGGTCAGACCATTGTGGGCCAAATTTTGGTGCGGAAACACCGATAATGGAAGCAGCTAAAACCGTTACAATAATCGGTATGATCCAGCGCGGATTTTTTCGCGCCCATGCATAGCGAATGCCTTCATCATAAAGTACACGAAAAAAGTTGGATAAGCCTAATGCAATAAATGCAAGGACAAATGGTCGAATAATCGATAATCCTACTTTATAAGCTGTGAACGTATCTAGCACTGCCAAATAGATAAATGTCAATATTACAAAAAGTAGAATCCGTTTTACGACAACAAACCAATAATGAATTAAATAACTCATTAGCCAAATAAGCACTAGAAATAGCGTGCTTCGAAACAGTGGCGTCAATTCATACCAGCGTTGCGAAAACAATGCTTCCACATTCCATTGAAAATCATCTACCATATAAAGCATCCAGTCCATGCTAAAAAACGAAGACTCAAAAAACAGCGCCTGAATGATAAATAGCATTCCAAATCCTTTTAATAAAAAAGAGAGCCACCATCTCGTTTGCAGCAAGGATATAACAAAGCAAAACAACGCATAAACTAGGAACAAATTCATATTACTCGTGTCTGTAATTTGTCCAATCGGGTATAACCACTCTAAGAAAAGGAGCAGCCCTAAAACATACATTATGAAGGCATATAAAAATGGGATCTCGTTTTGATCTTGCTTCACCATGTATTCACCTCAATCGGACTTTGCAAAAGCTCTTTTTCCGTCAATATGTGGATATGTATATCCTGCAATTGGAGCTGTTGCACTGCGTTATATTGTTCATCTCGAATATTCACTTCCGCATCAATAAAGAAAACATGGACCTTTCGTTTTCGTTGCTTTATTTTTTGAAGAAAGCTTGATAATGCATGATCGAGATTGGTAGTAACAATTACAAGCGAATTGGTTCCCGGGATACGGACAAGCTCTTGTTTTAATTGCTCCGCAAAATGACGCTCTCCATTTGCTTCAATCCGAGTTAAATGCTGCTGAATGCCTTCGCGCTTTGTTGGATCGTGCTGCACGGGAAAGAAAACTGTTTCACTCGTAATGGATAGAAGCCCTACTTGAGAGGATTTTTGTTGAATCGCTCCGATTAAAGAAATCGTTAATTCGATTGCCGCTTCAAAAGCTAATGCATTGAATCGTTCATGATAACAGCCATCCAGCACAATTAACGTGTCTTCACTTTTTTCTTGCTCAAACTCCTTCGTCATTACCACATTTTTCTTCGCCGTTTGCTTCCAATCGATCCAAGAAAAACGATCCCCTGGAATATATTCACGAATTCCCGAGGCAACATTTGTATTCTTTAAATTAAATGCGAGTGAGGATGCTGTGCCTTGCTGAAAGCTTGTTAGTTTTTCTGCTAATTGCAGTGGTCGTTCATTTGGAAAAGCGATCAGCTCATCCTCCAATAAAAAAACATGCTCTTTTTTAACAAAGCCAAACACATCGCCAATCGATATCCGAATTGCTTGGAGCTGATGCACCCCTCGCGGAATATGCTGCAGTTCATACGAGAGACGAATCTGTCGACGGAACCACGGAAATATCATTTTTTTGATTCTGCGTCTTACTTGTAGTTTTTGTGGTTGATGCAAGTACACATATTTTTCTTTGCGGGTATCCAGTTTATTTAACGTTTGAGGTAACAGTTCTTCACAAACACAATAAAATAGTGGAAAAGGAAGCTTTCGGGAGATCTGCACATGTATAGGTACATGACCTCCAGCTCTTACCATATGCTGCAATTGCTTTCTTTCCACCCGCCACCTTTTAATTGGATAAAAAAGTAATGCAAGATGATAGATGGATATAGGGAGAAAGCTATAAAATAAAAACCAGCTTGTAAATCCTCCTTGAAACATTGCAAACGAAAACAAAGCGATGATTAAAACGATATGAAGCACTAAACTCCCAACAAAGCGAAAATGGTCTTTCATTAACTAAATTCCTTTCGCACTGGGATATAAGTGTTTTTTACAATGCTTTGAATAACATCCTCGTTTGTTTTTCCTTCATACCGTGCATCTGATTGAACAATAATTCGATGTGATAGCACGAATGGAGCAAGATATTTTACATCATCCGGAATAACGAAATCGCGTCCGTTAATGTAAGCATATGCCTTTGCTGCTTTCATTAATGCAATTGATCCACGGGGACTAACACCTAGAAAGATAGATTCATGTGATCGTGTGCCTCGTACAAGCTGAACAATATACTGCTGTACATTTTGTTCCACATAAACACGCTGTACTTCCTCCTGCATCGCGACGAGCTCTTCCTTCGTAATTACAGCTTCAATTGTATGAATAGGGTGTTCTCTTGACGTTCGCTCTAACATTTCAAGCTCTTCAGTCATGGTTGGATAGCCCATATTCATTTTCAGCAAAAAACGATCTAACTGCGCTTCTGGTAGCGGATATGTACCTTCATATTCAATCGGATTTTGCGTCGCCATAACAAAAAACGGCTTATTCAGCTGCATCGTGTTCCCGTCCACCGTAATACTCCGTTCCTCCATTCCCTCTAATAAAGAGGATTGTGTTTTTGGAGAGGTACGATTAATTTCATCAGCTAACACGATGTTTCCTAATAATGGACCACCGCGAAATTCAAATTCCATTTCCTTTGGATTATAAATAGAGATGCCAGTAACGTCTGATGGGAGTAGGTCTGGGGTGAATTGAATACGTTTAAAATCACAATCAAGCGATTTCGCCAATGTACGGACAAGCATCGTTTTTCCAACACCTGGAACATCCTCCAGTAAAACATGCCCTTCTGCGAGGAGTGCAGTTAAGCTTAAGATGGCAATGTCTTCCTTGCCAATCATCACTTTATTTATATTTTTAATCACTTTATCTACTTTTTCATTATAAATCATGGCATCCTGCATCTTTATATCGGCCCCTTTAGTTTTCTATGAATCCCCGTTTCAAACATTCAAACAATTCTACTTTAACTATACTAAAAACCGTAAATGAATGAAAGAACTATCAAAAACTAGTATGCACCGTTCCGTAGATTTATATACTTCTACCGCAAGCAAGATTGATAGGTATTTAGAAAAGTGTGGGAAACTAGAATGAGGACTACCTGCACTTTGTTGGGTGGAGCTGGTTGAATCCGAGCGAGGGTGATCTCTTTTCGAGCGAGAACTACCCGAATTCGAGCGAGAATCCACTCCAAACGATCGAGAAACTACCCTAAACGATCAAGAATCCAACCCAAACGATCGAGAGCCACCCTAAACGATCAAGAAACTACCCTAAACGATCAAGAATCCAACCCAAACGATCAAAAAACTACCTCAAACGATCAAGAATCCAACCCAAACGATCAAGAATCCACTCTAAACGATCGAGAATCCAACCCAAACGACCAAAAACTCCCCAAATTCGAGCGAGAACTATCCCCCAACAAAAATGGATCTGATTCTCCTTTTCCAATCTCGAAAAGAAGAATCGATCCATTCGATAAAAACTCAGACTATCCCCTATCCCTGATGATAGGTTTGTTGTTTTTCAAAGTACGGATTTCCTTTCATCCCTACCCATATATCACTTTGCTCCATTTGGTAAGCAAGCTGCAGCAGTTGGTGCTCCATTCCTTTTGGTGCCATGAATTGCACACCAAGTGGGAGTCCTTCCTCTGATGTATACACTGGAACGGACATTGCTGGTTGGCCGGTTAAATTGGCAAGCTGTGTATACGGGGTATACGTCAAGCTTGGTAAAAACATATCCCAAATCACTTCCTGCTTTTTCACCGTATCTGATGTGGCGATTTCTTTCTGCAGTAGTGCTTCTGATTCTGGACTGTGCGTTAATTCACCAATCTTCGGTGCGGTATAAGCGGTTGCAGGTGTTACATAAAAGTCATACGTTTCATGAAAAGCAGCCATGTTTGCGGCCGCTACGTCCCATGAAGCTAGACTCGCTGAAAAGGCTGCCGCAGAAACGGATTTTCCTGCTTCGTTAAGCACCCATGTTTCGATTTCCACATCTTCTGCGGTAATACTTCGACCAAGTGATCGCTCCAAGCCTTCCACTAACGTAGCTATTTCTCCACTATTCATTAAATAATAGTCTTTCATAAGCTGGATGCCATCCACTCCGTTGTCCACTTCTTCCACAAGATGACCTTGTCCTTCTAACCAATGCAGCACTTTTTTAACCGCTCGTTTGGCATCCTCGGAAACAGGCGTCCCGACTGGCGAAGCTGTCGTATAACCAATGCGCAATTTTTTTGGCAATGGCTGCTCCAATGTTTGCTTATAGCCTGCGCGATATAAAGGCGTTTGAAAAGCTGCTGCAGGCTGAATAACTTGAAGCACATCAAGCAAGGCTGCGCTATCGCGAACTGTTCGACTAAGAACGAAATCGATTGATGCCCCGTGCCACTGTCTTCCTGTGCCAGGTCCTACTGGTGTTCGACCTCGTGTTGGCTTTAGTCCAAACAATCCAGAAAAAGATGCAGGGATACGAATCGAGCCTCCGCCATCACTTGCTCCGGCTAATGGTACAACACCAGCGGCAATCGCTGCGGCTGCTCCACCGCTTGACCCTCCTGGTGAATACGCTAAATTCCACGGATTCCTTGTTGGTCCATAGAGCTTTGGTTCGGTAATATTTTTCAAGCCAAATTCCGGGGTATTTGTATGTCCAAGCATAGAAAAACCCGCCTCTCTTATTTTCCGTACAAAATGAGAATCCTGCTCTGCGACTGAATGTTGAAAAAGCTTAGAGCCTGATGTAAGCAATTCCCCTTCTATCGCCTGCGAAATATTTTTCAGTAAAATTGGCACACCTGAAAATTGCGCATATGTAGGATCGATATTCGCTATCGCCTTCATCACCTGTTCCATCCGTTGATGTGTTACAGCATGAATGGAATCATTCACCTTGTCCAATTGCGCATATGCAAGTAATGCTAATTCCTTCGGCGTCGTTTCCTTTTGCTTAATAAGCTGTGCCATTGCTGTTGCATCTAATGATAAATATGTATTCTCATTCATTCTTGCTTCCTCCTCATCACACTGGCTTTAAATTAAGGGTTCTAGTCCAACACATTCCAAGTAGTCATCGTTATTTACGAATAAATTAACGTTACCCATCATAGGATATACGAATAATTCGATTTATGATACAAGTCTATTCTCCTACACGTAAATTTCTCTTAACAGACTTATCATAGCATTCAATTTTGACTAAGCAAAATGGGGTGGATACATGAATACGGAACCAGTGTTATCAGTGAAAGCATTAAAGACATATTTTTACTTAGAAAAAAAGCAAGTCGCTAAGGCGGTTGATGACGTTTCTTTAACGATACACCCTGGGGAAACTGTTGCCCTTGTTGGCGAATCCGGCAGTGGCAAAAGCATTACAGCATTATCTATTATGCAGCTGATTCAAAAGCCAGGAAAAATCGTGGACGGCTCCATTTACATGAACGGAAAAGCAATTCATAAATTAAGTCAAAAAAAGATGACTGCGATACGTGGGAATGAAGTAGGAATGATATTTCAGGAGCCAATGACGGCATTAAACCCTGTCTTTACAATAGGAAATCAAATAGCAGAAGTGCTACGGAAGCATCAAAAAATGGAAAAGCAAGAAGCACAAGCAAAAGCTATTAATCTATTAGAAACCGTAGGGATCCCAAGAGCGGATAAGCTTATTAAATCCTATCCCCATCAGCTATCTGGTGGGATGCGTCAACGCGTTATGATTGCGATGGCGATCGCTTGTAATCCGAAGCTATTAATAGCAGATGAGCCAACAACTGCACTCGATGTCACGATTCAAGCGCAAATTCTAGATCTAATGGTTCGTATGAAAGAGAAGTTTAATATGGCACTGCTCCTCATTACGCATGACCTTGGTGTCGTATCTGAATATGCTGATCGCGTGCTTGTGATGTATGGCGGGCAGATTGTCGAGCAGGCACCTACATCGGAAATATTAAAGCATCATCGTCACCCATATACGAAAGGACTATTAAATAGTTTACCAAAGATCGAAGAAGAGGTTGACCGCCTCCACACCATTAAAGGAACCGTTCCGCCAGCATATGATTTCCCACAGGGGTGTCGTTTCTCGACCCGCTGCCCGTTTGTAATGGAGCGATGTAAGCAAGAAAATCCAGAACTCATAGACCTTGATAGAGACTATAGTGTCAGGTGCTTTTTATATGAGAATGGAGGAAATGTTGATGCATGAGTTACAGGAAAATAAAACCGAAGCACGTTCCGATATTCTCTTAGATGTGCAAGCACTGAAAAAGTATTTCCCTATCAAAGAAGGGGTTTTCAAGCGTACAACAGGATATGTAAAAGCCGTTGATGATGTGTCTTTTTTTATCCGCAATGGAGAAACCCTTGGGATTGTTGGTGAATCAGGATCAGGAAAATCAACGCTTGGCCGGGTTATCCTCCGCCTACTTGATCCAACAGCAGGAAAAATTTACTTTAATGGAAATGAGCTTGCCGCTTTAAAACAACGAGCGGTTCGCAGTTATCGACGCGACATGCAAATTGTGTTTCAAGATCCGTTCGCCTCCTTGAATTCAAAAATGAGTATTGCTGAGCTAGTTGAAGAACCATTACTCATTCAAACCTCCCTTTCGAAAAAAGAAAGAAAAGAAAAAGCAATTGAGATGATCGAAAAAGTCGGACTACGTGCCGACGATCGCCTAAAATACCCCCATGAATTTTCCGGGGGTCAACGGCAGCGTATCAGTATTGCCCGTGCCCTAATTATGGAACCGCAATTTGTTATCTGTGATGAACCAGTTTCTGCATTAGATGTTTCTATCCAAGCACAAGTATTGAATTTAATGAAGGATTTACAGGATGATTTGGGACTTACGTATCTTTTCATTGCCCACGATCTAAGCGTTGTAAAGCATATTAGTGATCGTGTTGCAGTCATGTACTTAGGAAGAATCGTTGAAATAGCTACAAAGCATGACCTTTATAAGCAGCCCCTTCATCCATATACAAAAGCATTGCTCGCTTCTATTCCAAAAGTCGAACATCAACAGCCCATCCAACAAAAACGGGAAAAAATTATTTTGTCAGGGGATATGCCTAGTCCAGCAAACCCGCCATCTGGATGTGCATTTCGCACAAGATGCCCAAGTGCCTTTGAACGCTGTGCAAAGGAGCGTCCCGTTTTACAAGATGTAAGAAATGGCCAGTTTGTTGCATGTCATTTATATACAAGGACGACATAACTATTTGTTATCAGCGATGGGAATATAAAGACTCCAGCTATACTGCTTGAAGGAGGTGATCGTTGGATTCCATTCCTGGAGGCTTGATGTTCACCAATAAGATAAAGGGGGAATTTTATTGTTTCGTATAAGCAAGCAACGATTATTACTCGTATTTTTGTTTCTAGCACTCTTTGTTACACTTATTGCCTGTAACGAGGAGACGACAGAACCCGAAAACGAAAAGGATAAACAATCCGAAGCAACAGGCGAAAAGGATGCGAAGGAAAAGGATGAACCGCAAAAGGGTGGCACCATTGTTGGAGCGATGTACTCGGCACCAGCAGGTATGTTTAATCCTATTTTCTATGAAGAAGCATATGAAGCCAATGTCATTGATTTCGTGTATGAGGGCTTAGTGACACAAAATGAAAGCTTAGAATTCACGCCAAATCTAGCAAAAGAATGGAAAACAAATGATGATCAAACTGAAATCACCTTTACATTAGAAGAAGGTGTCAAGTGGCATGATGGAGAGGAATTTACCGCAGAGGATGTTGTTTTCACATATAAGGCAATGGCTGATCCAGATTATGTGGCCTCTGGCGGAATTCGTACTGCCTATGTCATGCCACTACTTGGATATGAGGATTATGTAGAAGGAAAATCAAAGGAATTCAATGCCGTTGTCGCAGAGGATGATTATACGGTTACGTTTAAATTCGAAGAGCCGAATGTCAATCCGTTATATACGGCAAGCTTCTCCATTATTCCGGAACATATCTTCAAAGATATTCCTGTTGCTGACATGCCAAAGGCACCAGAATCCTTAGAAGCAGGTAAGATAATCGGAACAGGACCTTTTAAATTCACCGAAATGGTTGAACGTGAGCAATATATTCTAGAACGCCACGATGATTATTGGCAAGGCGCTCCTTATCTTGACAAAATCGTTTGGAAGGTTGTCGCACAATCTGTCATGACTGGTTTACTGCAATCTGGCGAATTAGACTTTATTGCTGATCCAAACGGAATTGCACCAGCTGATTATGATACCGTAAATGATTTTGGAAACATAAAAATTATTGAACAGGCTGACTTTGGATATCAGCTACTCGGCTTTAAACATAATCACCGTTCTGCTGAAGATGTAGAGAACGGCTTACTTGAGCCGGATAATTGGGTTCCTAATGAAAAGTTAAAGGATCCTAAAGTTCGTCAAGCGATTGCGTATGCTGTCAATCGTGAAGGATTGATTGAAGGTTTATTACATGGTCGCGGGCAAGTTATTAATTCCCCAATTGCCAAGCAATTTTGGGCATATGATGAGAACGCAGCCGTTAACTATACGTATGATCCAGACAAAGCAAAACAAATCCTCGATGAGCTAGGGTATGTTGATAAAAATGATGACGGCTTCCGTGAAGATCCAGATGGCAATGAGTGGGTATTAAATATGGATTATCCAACAGGAAATGAGCTTCGCGAAAAATCCGCGCCACTTATTGAACAAATGCTAGAAGAAGTCGGCATTAATATTAATCTTCGCCAGCCAAAGGAAATGACTGCCTATGTAGAAAGCCTGACAAATGATAATACAGACTGGGATCTATATTTACTCGGCTGGAGTCTAGGAAGTGCTGATCCAGATCCTACTGGTCTATGGTCACGGAGAGCACCGTATAATTTCTCACGCTGGAACAATGAAAAATCAGATGAACTGATTAAGAAAGCATTAAAAGCACCAGAAGCATTTGAGCAAGATTTTCGTACAGAAGTGTATGCGGAATGGCAAAAAACATTTTCGGAAGACCTTCCTGCATTGCTGCTTTATGCACAAAATAGCTTATGGGCATATAATGAGCGCTTAAACGGCATTGATCCACTACCATATTCGATGTACAATAATGCGCATTTATGGTGGGTCAAGGATGCAAAATAGTTTTTTCTAATTCACTAAGCTATCTTCCCGTTCTAACTTGAACGAAAATTACAGTGGGAGGCTGGGACAAAACAATTTTACATCTAAAAAATCCAAACGAAATATTGACTACAGTATTTAATTCAATTTAATGAATTTATCGGCAGTTGAAAGGGGTGAGACTCCTTGAAAAAGAAAAGCACTTTTTCTGCGTGCGAAGCGTCGCTGCCGAAGCATTCCTTGTCCTGCGGGAACAGCAACAGGGGAGCGCAGACTAAAACCGCTACGTCCTGTAGCAACGTCTGCGCTAGTACGTCCTGTACGTCGAAAAATCCACACGGAAAAGCGTATTTTCTTTTCCGTGTTAGTTGAGGCCGTGCCGCGGCAAAGAAGACACTGCGAAGTCTTTTTGAGCAGATGTCGCGCTTGTGCCTGTGGTGAAAGCGAACCCATTTTCAAACTAAAACGGATTTGTTCGGATTTTGATACCAATGCTTTTGTTTTGTCTCATCCTCTCCTCCTTACTAGGAGGCACTATTATGTACAAGTACATTATAAGAAGAATATTAATCTTTATTCCCATGCTTATCTTATTGACAATCATTGTTTTTGGATTAGCAAAGGCTGCCCCTGGTGATCCGTTTACTGGAAAAATCTTAGACCCTACTGTCGATCCGGCTGTTTTCGAAAAGCAACGAGAGGAATTAGGCCTGAATGATCCTATCCCAGTGCAATATGCAGCATGGGTGAGCGAAGTAGCAAAGGGAAATTTCGGTGAATCGATGTATTACAATGGACGGTCAGTACAAAGCCTGATTTCCGAGCGTGTCGTAAAAACTTTAAACCTCGGGCTTTTCGCCCTCGCGATCACATTAATTGTTGCGATTCCAATTGGAATGTATTCAGCACGTAATCCGTATTCCCTGCTTGATTACGGTGCAACGACTTTTGGGTTTCTTGGATTAGCGATCCCGAACTTCTTTTTTGGTCTTATTGCCATCTATGTTCTTTCCATCAATTTAGGCTGGTTTCCAGCTCAAGGAAGTATTACAAGTACAGAAGTAACTGGAATAAGTGCATTTTTTAATCGCATTCATCATATGGTATTACCCGGAATCACACTTGGACTAGCCGGAACTGCTAGCTACATGCGCTATATGCGCTCTGAGGTGCTTGATGTACTCGGAAGTGATTATATTCGAACTGCTAAAGCAAAAGGAATGACAGAGCGTAACGTACTTTATAAGCATACATTACGAAATGCCATTATCCCCATTATTACGTTAATGGGCTTTGAATTTGGAGCGCTGTTAAGTGGAGCAATCATTACGGAACAAGTGTTTAGCTATCCAGGGCTAGGGACATTGTTTATTAATTCGATTACAAATCGGGACTATCCAGTCATTATGGCCATTAACCTCTTATTAGGGGTGACGATTTTAATTGGTAACCTGCTCGCAGATATATTTTACAGTATTGTCGATCCGAGAATTCGCTATGATTGAGGTGAATAAAGATGCAAGCTAATCATGGTCGACCAACTCCTTCTGTATCTTCACAAATTAAAAAGCCAAAAAGTCCATTCCAGCTCGCCTTACAACGTTTTTTAAAGAATAAGCTCGCTATTCTTGGGGTCATTGCAATGGTGCTCATTGTTCTCGCTGCTGTTTTTGCACCACAGCTTACTAGCCACGATCCTACGAAAGGAGACTTACTTATGGTGGAAAAGCCACCATCCTCTGAGCACATTCTTGGAACTGACAGCTCTGGCAGAGATAACTTTGCGCGCATCCTTTATGGTGCTAGAATCTCCTTAACGGTCGGCTTTAGTGCGATGCTTTTCACACTCGTTATTGGCGTTATATTAGGAGCAATTAGTGGTTACTATGGTGGAATGGTTGATAACATCATCATGCGTTTAGCTGATTTAGTATTGGCGCTTCCCTTTCTCGTCCTTGCCCTTACAATTATAGCCCTGTTAGAAAAAATAACGATCTCGATATTTGTCTTTGTTATTGCGATTACAACCTGGCCTACCTTAACGCGCATTGTTCGTGGCACATTTTTATCGCTTCGCGAGCAGGAATTTGTACTTGGCGCAAGAGCTATAGGTGCAAGTGATTTTCGCATTATCTTTAAGCACTTTATTCCGAATGCGATTGGCCCTATTATTGTTAATGCAACTTTAATGATGGCAACCATGATCATTATCGAATCTGGCTTAAGCTTTATCGGAATGGGGATTCCACAACCAACTCCCACGTGGGGCAATATGATATCAGAGGCGCAAAACATTCGCATTTTACGCGATCATCCAGAAGCTTGGATTCCCCCAGGTGTTGGTATACTCGTCACAGTGCTTGCTATTAATTTCATCGGGGACGGACTACGCGATGCCTTTGATCCAAAAAGCAATCGCCGATAATGTGGTTATGACTGGCATTGCTTAAAAAAATTGAATCTTCAACAACAACAACAACCCTTGACTGCCTATTGTAGTCAAAGGTTGTTGTTGCTTTTCACTCATATATCCCCATACTTTCTAGTGTAAAATAAACCTTTACCTTCCCTAAGCTTTCCTTTGTTAAGTGAACATCCTTTAGCTTTCTTGGCGACATTCCATTACGGAATAGTTCATTTTTAAAATTATAAATATCCACCTGCTTTTCAACCGCTGTTTCATAAGTTTTTCTTATTTCTTTTTCAATCTCCTCTTTGGCTTGTTTCACAATTTCTCGCTCTGACAAACTTGTGATTAAATCTTCCACTGAACCTTCTGCTTTAATTTCTATCTCAAAGATTGGAGCTGTTCCACCCCTTATTTGTTTTATCTTTGACTTTGGGCGTTCTACTTCTACACTACCAATTTTTTTGCCATCTTTTTCAAGCTTTAACGGACTCTTTTGAATACCTGCACCTACCCACTTTAATCCTGGTATTTCGTCTTTATCCAACCAATCCGTGTATTTACCGTCATATTCAATGGGAAATACTCCATTGATTTTTAGCGTCTTCTTCGTTTCATTTTGAACGACTGCTTCCGTCCAATCATCTCGATCGATAGATAAAGATGGAAGCAATGACGTACCACCTGGATCCTTGTAGATGGAGACAAAATTATACATCCGATTCGGTTTAATATAAGAGTATTCTTTATAAAAATCCTTTGGCTTATAAAGAATCGTATACAATGGCGGTGTATTAAAAAAACCTGGTATACTTAATAGCTCTTCAATCGGCTCCTTCGTTCCATACATCCATGCAGAATTACGAAATTCCCCACTTCTTCGCATCGATTGTTCGATCTTCTCAAGCCCGTTTTTTAACGCTGCTTCCGAATAGACGACTGCACCAACATGCCCCCAATTTAAAACCTGTTGCGACGTTTCAACTAGTTGATTAATTGCCTCATTCAACGTCGAACCACTACTTTTTCCAATATATATTGGTGCTGGCTGTGTTTGCTTTACGCCTTCCTGCTTGGCGACATTGGCAAAATCTAGAAGCTGAACATAAAGCATATATTCCTCATCCTGATAATCAATGCCAATCACTGTCGCATAATCTACTTCCCCAATTTCCTTTTCATCCCAACAGCCTGCTAGCAGAAAAAATACACAAGCAACGATAAGGAGCTTTATCCATTGTATGATGCGCATTCTATTTCCTCCGCTTCGGTTTTCTAGTTGCGTCCTTAACCTTCAACATTTCTGCACGAGTCGTATCAGTTTCCACTGGCACTTTTACGAATCCTTTGAGTAGCCCTTTGATACTTAATGGAGCCAATGGACTTAAATAGGATATTCCAAAGGACTCCAGCTTGGCCAAGTATGCAATAATTAAAAACAAGCTTAAGAAAAATCCATACATGCCAAGTACTGCCGAAAATAGGATAACACCAAAGCGAAGCACCGTTGCTGTTCCAAAGAGTGACTGATTGCCAAGTGTAAACGTTGCAACAGCAGTAATCGAGGAAATAACGAGCATCGTTGGCGACGTTAGTCCAGCTCGAATTGCCGCATCACCAACAATTAACCCTCCTACAACGGCAACAGTTTGTCCAACTGCTTTTGGTAAACGAACACCTGCTTCTCTAAATATTTCAAACAAACTAAGCATGAGAATGAGTTCCACAGTTGTATTAAAGGGGATACCAATTCTCGACGAAGCTATCGTTGCCAGCAAAGGAAAAGGAATTTGATCAACATTATAAGCAGAAAGCGCCACCCAAAATGCTGGTAGAAAGATAGCAACGAATAACCCGACTAAGCGAAGCAACATTTCAAAGGTAGCATAGTAATATGGTGTATGTGCATCCTCTGATGTGCTTAAAAGTAACCCTAAATTCGCCGGTCCAATCACAACACTTGGCAAATTATCCATAAAAATAGCAAACCTTCCTCTTGCCAAGCAGCTAATAACGCCGTCTGGTCGAGAGATGCTCTCCATTAATGGAAACAAGGAAATTTTCTTATCCCCTAATAATTCGATGAGCTGATTATCGGTAATTAGAAAATCAATATCTATGGCTTCGAGTCTTCTAGCTGCTTCATCGACAATCGCTTTATTTTGTATATCTGTCATATAAACGAGACTCACCTTTGTTTGGCTTCTACGACCAATCACAAAAGACTTCGTTACTAGTGTGTCTGTTTTCATACGTTTGCGAATTAAGGCGATATTCGAACCTAAGTCTTCAATAAATCCATCCCTTGGTCCGCGAACAGATACTTCGGTAATCGACTCTTCAGGTGTACGCTTTGGCGCGTCGGCAATATCATAAAAATAAATCGTATCTTCAATTAAAATAGCAACATTTCCATCAAATACTTTTTGCTGCACTTTTTGCTCAATTTGTGGATTTTTATGTTTTTTGCACTCTAACCTCTCTGTACTATTTTGTTTCTTTAATCCTGCTTCACCATCATCACTATATAGCTTTTGTATATTCGGTAAAATACTTTTCAGTAAGGTGCTTGTGCTAATAAGCCCTTGTCCAAAAACAATAATCATCTGGACTGACTCTTGTTTACGATAAAGTGTCTGCTCTTCCACGCAGATATCTGTTGAGTGATTAAAAAATGATTGAAAATCCTCCACTCCGAGCGCCGTCCGTCTACCCTTCATAGGCTTTCCCCCTTTTATACTTCTTTACAAGGATTGCTAAAAACGCAGTAATTACAAATGCAATAATGGTACCTCCAGAATAAAAATATTTTTTTAGAAAAGATAAAAACATATCATCTGAGATAGGAACGAAAACCAGGAGAATAAAAGCGAAACAAACCAATGCTTGCACAACGATTCGTTTCCTTTGTTTTTGGATTAAAAAAATATCGGTCATTAAATAAAGAAACAAGCTTAAGCGAATAAAACTACCAGCCAACCATTGGTATATCGAAAGAAAATCCAAATGATTAAAATACACACCAATGTGCAAGATTCGCCATTGCATAAAAGCTGGATATCTAATCTTCCCTGCCTCTAATGGTCCAAAAATTACTAAGCTACCAATCAACGGACCAACCGTTAATATGCATAACAGCGTACCTAATATAAACGCATGCTTAAAGCGAATCTTTTTTTCAATCCGATGTTGAAAGAAAATAATTAAAAAAAGCTCCGCTAATGATCCAAAAATATAAATCGTACCTATCCATACATCCTTCCATGTATTTTCCACAAGTACTGGGCGGAGGAGGAAATAGTATTTATCAGGCGTCGTTCCAAATGCTACAAAAATACCTAATAATATAACAACTGGAAGTAATACACCAGCACAAATGGCAATTACTTTCAGCTTTCCAGTCGATATATAAAGGGAAACGCCAAGCAGAAGTAGGGCGAGAACAAACACTGGTGTTCGTGGTAAATAGGTTTGATGCGTCCACTTCACTGTGTCCATTAACGTACTCCAAGCGGAGATAAATAAATAAAAAAACACAACAAAAGCGATTACTTTGCTTAACCCTTTTGAATAGGACTTCTCTAGCCATTGAAACACCGACTCATTAGGTAAGTTTTTCGTAACATAGACGAGCATACCTAATAGAGGGATGCTTAGCAGGTACCCAATAATGACGCTAATCCATGCATCTCTTCCTGCCGCATCAATGAGCAACGGGATGACGAGCACATGATTACTTAAGCCAGCACTTAAAATGATAATGGAAAAAAACTGTGGAATTCGAATTTTGTTGGACATGTGACGCTATCCCCCAATAGATTACTTCTGCCTTAGCATGTGTGGAAAAACGTGGAGCTATGCATTCGTTTCGATTGTATAGATAGTTTTATGATGGAAGGTGAAACGAAACAAACGAATTCAGCCTAGCGCTATGAAAAAAGCTTGTAGAGAATGCACTCTCTACAAGCTTCGATTTAATACTGCTTCATATATTGTTCTCTTTCCCAAGGGTGGACGGTCGTGCGATATCCTTCCCACTCTATCTGCTTCGCCTCACAAAAGCGATTAAAAATCGTTTCTCCTAATGCATTGATGATAACCTGATTGTTTTCCAGTTTGGTTAACGCATCTGCTAGCGAGTGAGGTAATTGTCCAATCCCACGTTCCTTACGCTCTTCCTTCGACATCGCATAGATATTTTCCATGATTGGAAGAGGTGGCGTAAGCTTATTCCGGATGCCATCAAGACCAGCACCAAGCTGTACAGCCATTGCCAAATAAGGATTTGCTGCTGGATCGACACTTCTTACCTCCACACGTGTACTGTTCCCGCGGGAAGCTGGTATTCGAATCAATGGGCTTCTATTTTTCGCAGACCAGGCAACATAGCAAGGTGCTTCATATCCTGGCACAAGACGCTTATATGAATTGACCGTTGGATTCACAATTGCCGTAAAGCTTTCCACATGCTTCATCAGCCCAGCAATAAAGTATTTCGCCACATGGCTTAGACCCATCTCCTCTTCTGGAGCATAAAAAGCGTTCTTCTCATTTGCAAATAAGCTGAGGTTACAATGCATGCCTGAGCCGTTCACTCCAAACAACGGCTTCGGCATAAAGGTCGCGTGGAGTCCATGCTTCCGTGCAATTGTTTTCACGACGAGCTTAAAGGTCTGAATAGCATCACATGCCTTTAATGCATTCTGATATTTAAAATCAATTTCATGCTGTCCAGGTGCTACTTCATGATGTGAGGCCTCAATCTCAAAGCCCATTTCCTCTAGCTCTAATACAATATCCCTGCGGCAATTCTCCCCTAAATCTACTGGTGCTAAATCAAAATAACCGCCATGATCGTTTAAATCAAGGGTAGGCTCTCCGGTTGAATTTAATTTAAACAGGAAAAATTCTGGTTCAGGTCCAACGTTAAAATCGGTATATCCCATTGCTTCCATTTCCTTTAAGACCCGTTTTAAATTATTTCTAGGATCACCAGCAAACGGTTCACCACTCGGATGATAAATATCACAGATTAACCGGGCAACCTTTCCTTTTTCTGCTGTCCACGGAAAGATTACGAACGTATCTAAATCGGGATACAAATACATGTCTGATTCCTCGATTCGTACAAATCCTTCAATCGAAGAACCATCAAACATCATTTTGTTATCTAGCGCTTTATCTAGCTGGCTACTTGGAATTTCTACATTTTTTATCGTTCCAAATAGATCAGTAAATTGCAGGCGCAGAAATCGTACATTTTGTTCAGCAATTCGGCGTCTAATTTCTTCCTTCGTCATAAAATTCCTCCTCATATACTATGTTTAGACCTTAAAACAAAAATGCCTCCTTCTTCAATCTCTCTGCAATTGTCTGCATCATTCGTTGTTCTTCCTCCACACTATTCGCTTCGTAGGTCACCGAAAAACGCAAATAGCTTCCTGCATCATCCCAAGGTACTGTTGAAATGAGATGCTCTCGGATTAAGTATTCACTAACAGCTTCAGCAGTCGGGAAGCTTCTTCCATTCGCAAGCTGTTTAGGTGCATTTGTATAAAGAAAAAAGGAACCCTTTGGCTTTTGAACAGAAAAGCCAATATTATTTAATGTATCAGCAAGATATTTTTGGCGTCTTTCATATTTATCACGTATTCGTTCCGTTATTTCTGGATGAGATAACGCATATGTAGCCGCTTTTTGGATCGGAATAAATTGCCCTGAGTCACTATTATCCTTTATCGTTTGAAATGCCTTTACGATGCTTTCATTACCAGCAATAAATCCAATTCGCCAGCCCGTCATATTAAAGGACTTTGATAGCGAGTGTAACTCAACCCCCACATCCTTTGCGCCAGGAATAGATAAGAAGCTTAAAGGAGCAAGCCCATCAAAGACTAATGCACCATATGCAGCATCATGAACAACGAGAAATTGGTATTTTTTCGCATAGTAAATCACCTCTTCAAAAAATGATGCAGTTGCAACGGCTCCTGTTGGATTGTTTGGATAATTTATATACAAAAGCTTTGCTTTCTGTAGGATAGCAGGGTCGACTGTATCTAGTTTGGGTAAATAAAGATTTTCTTCTAAGAGCGGAAGATTTACTACTTCCCCACCACAATATTTTGTATGTGTAGCGATAACTGGATATCCCGGTGTTGGCATTAGGAGCACATCACCTGGATTTATAAAAGCCGTTGGTAGCATGGCAAGTGCTGACTTTGACCCAATAACATGATTTATTTCTAGAAATGGGTTTAGTTCTTTTACTCGAAATACCTCTGCCATATACTGTGCAGCCGCCTCCTGAAAAGCCTGAATTCCATTGTCAGCATAAAATCGATTTTCTGGCTTTTCCGCTTCCATTGCTAGCATACGAACAACAGCTTGATCAGCCATTTCATCTGGTTCACCTACACCTAGATCAATTAGATTCAGCTGCGGCTTTGCTTGGATTGCTTCCCGCTTCGCTCGCTTTATTTTTTCAAATTTATAAATATCCTCAGAAAGTCCAAATTGCTTGCCACCTATGCGATCTGCAAAAAGAGTTTGAATGAACGGAGCTTGCATAATAAAACCTCCCAAACAGTCTGTCTCGTTGAAAATTATGTCACTCATCATACCATGTAGCTCAAGGGTTTTATTTGGATAAAACGGCATTCTTTTTGCATTAATCGAATAAATCCAAGCCTTGTAGTGAAATAAAAAACAGTCTTCTTTTACATCTATATGCAAAAGAAAACTGTATAAATGAAAAAATCATCGAAACTCAGAAGGATTTTTCCCAGTAACTTGTTTAAATTGTCTACTAAAAAAATGAATATCTTTATACCCTAAGGCAAAGGCTGTTTCTGTTACGGTCATTCCAGTATGATAAAGCAAATGCTCGGCACGCTTCACACGCGAACGAATAATGTGTTCTTTTACGGTACAGCCAATGAACTCCTTAAACTTTCGCGAAAAATAACGAGGCGATAATTGTGCTCGACTTGCAAGGCTATCTAAGGAATGGCTTTTACCAGGATGAAGTTGTACATAATTAGCTACCTCATAGATTGCCTGTTGAAGGCCTTTCCCTTCTTCCATCGGCAGCACTTCGTCTCCTTTTGTTTGCTCCTCACGCAACAATTGAATCATTAATTGCTTTAATATGAGCTTTGCTTCTATCTCCCAGCCATACTGCCTCAACAAAAACAAACGTACATATTTTGTGAGCATCGCCTCAAAAGCGATTCGATCATTAATCACATGATGTGCGTTAGGAATTTGACCCAGCTCTGTACGACGCAGCGTATCAAAATGAATATACGTTAAAACGAGCGGGGACTGTGGATGATGAGTGGCTGTAGGCATATCACCAGGACGAAACAAAAAACAATGCCCTGCTTGGACATTATATTCCTCGCCATGTAATTGGACAGTACCAGTTCCACTCCACACATAGAACAAATCATAATTCGCTAACGGATTAGGACGCTTCTTCCATTGCCATGTCGGCTCACAATGAATCGTTGCGACCGCTTGCTTTAACGTGAAATGCTCTGGATTAATATGTAACACCTTCAAAACTCCCGGTGGTTTGTCTTTTTCTTACTTCTATCATACATTATCTCATCAAAACCCGCATCTCACAAATCCACTTATATCGGATGTCCATACCTTTTTTGTCTTTTTTTCATACCATAAAATAAACCTTCATTAAAGGAGAGATCTATTATGACTTCAAATGAAAATGGAAGCATTCGTACTGAACAAGAATTTAAACGTGGGGGCTGTGCATGTGAAGCTAGCCTACACATCACTAATCAAAAATCATCAAAAATCATCCCAAAAAGCTTTGCCTACCATACACGCGATAAACAGAATAACATCAAAGTTAATAGTCGATTTAAACATTTTAACTAGACTTACCATTATAGGCTAGCTTGCAAAAAGCTAGCCTATTCTATGATATAAATGGCAACCTCTTTGTATGATTCTTTTATAACTTGAAAGGCTTTTATATTAATATTATTTTGAAGCGATACAATAACCATAAATCCGCCAGCTTTTGGGTGATGCCGAATATCTTTATTGGAAGGAAGAGGACGTGCAGTTGGGTGGGAATGAAAAATAGCTAGTAGTTCCTCCTTCTGTATTGAAATTTGATTTATCACGTCTTTTATTTGTTCTATCCCAACATAATAATTTGTTCTAGATTTTCGCTCATTTTGAAAAAACCATACTTGCTTCACAGTTGAATCTAATCCTGAAAGTAGTCCAACCGCTTCATATGGAAACTCACTTTTGCAATGCTGAAAAATATCTAAATACAGGTTCATTGGAATAAATAATCGAGGAGATGTTGTTATTTGAATCGTTCCCATATCCGCTGCCAAAATGACGGCTCTTTTTCTGTTTCCTTTTTCAGCTTATCTACTTTTATATCAGCATTAGAAGGAGTGTGGTAGGAAGAGGAGTTCAATTGTCTTTCAGCTTGCAACTCATTTTCTCGTTCTGTTGTTTTTTCAATTTTCTTAGCAGGAGTAGATGCTACTCCTTTACTTACTAGTCTCTTGTTTTGGTTTTCTAACAATGGAGACTGTCGGTTCATTTTGCTTGTGAACCAGCGATTATTTTTCCCATTCCTAATTGATGTTTTCGGCGCGAAGTAATTAGGGAAAATTTGCGAAATTTCATTCGCTTGTTGAATATCGCGAAAGGTAACTCTCTTTTCCTGATTTTGATTAGACAGTGCATCCTTTTTAGAAAGTGATAATATATCCTTTCTTGTTTGCTCACCCTGTGTTTTCACTTGTTCTGGAATTGTTTTTTCTTCTGATGAAGATGATTGTTGTTTAATTGATTTATCTGTATTAAGATGCTTATCAACCATAAAATTCACCTCTCAAATAAATATAAATATATAGATCTGCATCATTTACAGTTTAAATTCTTGAAAAAACACTCTACATATTTTGCATGATTATACTTCATGAAAACTTCTATATATTGACTTCTATTTCAACATTATATGAAAAACTGAAATCAAGCGTTACAATAGCTTAGCTGTATACAAAAGCACATTTAAAGCAAATTACTAGTGAAAGTGGTTTATTAACCGTTTCGCTTTAATTAAACATTCATAAACTGATATTGAAAGAGATAAATTAATTAAGGAGATGAAAAGAATGCTAGAACAGCCATTACAGGGTGCACAAGAACAATTATGTATAAACACTGAAAAAGTATATGACTGGGTTTTATTACAGACAAGTATAAATCGAAATATTGCAGCCGCTGACCTCGGCACATTACCCATCGATCCATGTGCTACTACGGTTACAAACCTTAGTGTAGATTGTTTTTTAGTTGATGATGCAGGAAATCCAATACCACCTAATGGAGAAGTCCCAGTTACAGAAGTAGGGGAACGTCAAAATCGCACCTTCAATATTGATGGAACATCCGTTACCTTACAAAGTGTCAATTTCACAAAAACAATCAATGTAGTTTTTGAATTTAGTGGATTAGATGACACTACACCATTTGTAGAGCAATCCGATCCAATTTCAATCATCGTTCCAGAATCTTCGTTTCTATGTGCACCAGAAGGAACTGAACTATCTGTTAGGATAACAGAGGTAGATTGTGGTGCAAGCGCAAATTGTATTGCAGGAGCATTAGATAGTGTAGACCTTGCACTTACCATTTGTCAAAGTGTACAAACAGTGACAAACGTAACACTTGAATTAACCGCAGACTTCTGTCAACCAAGAGAACAGATATTTGAGCAGTGTCCAACACCCGCCATCCCACCACAATGTCCTGTTTTGTTCCCTGGCGGCTAATATAACGTATTCATACTGCATAAAATATGGAGAGGGAATTTCCCTCTCCTATTTTAATTGGAGGTGTAAAACAAATGGAAAAGCTGATGGCGCTAATGACTGAAATCGAGCAAAAGATGAACAATACGGAAAGGAAAATAAATGAAAAATTTATGCATGTGCAACAGGGTTCCACTATATGTTATTTCACACATTCGATAATCATTAATCAAGAACCAAATAATAGCCATTTAATTTTAGCTAGCTTTCATGTGATGAATGAGACTTCCTTTCCGTTTCATGAACCGATTATCCTGCTTCATCTTGATTCAGATGGAGATATTGATTTTTCTGGAAAATATACGGTGGAGGGTAGTACGAACACTCGAGTAAAAGCCCCGTGGGTACGTGTTCTTCTGGAAGATCATGACCCGCAAACACATTATTGCTTTAAGCCAACAACAACTAATTTAATAGCTCCTAAAAGTGGGGTTTCCTTTCAAAATTTTCAAATCAAGCTTCCATTTAATCAATATGTAAATGTTAATGGATACTATTATTGTGAAGAACAGAAAGAAGGCATTGCATCATTAAACACATTACAAATTAACCATTAGAAGGAGGGGTCACATGGAAAATGCAAGAACATTTCAACATAAATTAGAAGAATTACTTTTAACAGCAATAGAAAGTGATCTTAAGAAAACATCAAAACAGCCCGCGCAACCAAATGAAACAATGATGAGTACATCGAATCAAACTTTTTCACTACTTATTTACTTATATGCCACCGCTCAGGCAAAGAGTCGAGGTGAAATGGATGAACAGATTCCTCGACTCTTTGACAAACTAGAACAGCTCAATCAAAAAATCACCACAATTAATGATAAACTAGATAATGAATATATTCATAATTCATAAAACATTCAAATTGTTCAACGCTATTTTTTTAACCATTTTTCTGTGAGTAGATGAAAGGTTTCATTACGTGTAAATATGATATACCAAAGAATCATTCCTAATCCTACTGTCATCACGCGTGGCTGTCCATTTTCATATACTTGGATAGGAATGACACAAAGAAATACGGTTAATCCCAATGCAATTGCTAGCACTTCGATATAGAAGCGTAATTTCATTAGATCCAAATGCCTTCCACTCCTTTTTACTCATCCCATATACATCTATATTTAATTATGTGCTAAAATCCCAAAACATTCCAGTAGTAATTTGATAATTTTATGAAAAAGGGATCAGCTTTTTAGAGTGATCCCTTTTCTTTACTATCTCTATTCATGTAACTGTAAAACTTGTGGCGCTTCTCCTTTTTTATTCATGAGCTGAATTTGTTTAGGCTCTATTTCTAAGACAACAAAATTCTCATCCGTTGGACCATCAAACCAATTCTCCATATAATCATTCCATAATTTATCCTTTAATTCCTGAGATGTATTAATCGTTGCTTTTCCTTCATATTCCACATAATCATCTCCAAACCCTTCTCCTTCATAGCCAAGAAGCACATGTACATATGGATTTTCTTCTATTTCTTCTGTTTTATCTGTTGCTTTACTTGTCGCCGTGTAAAGCTTTAAGTCCTGATGCTGAAATGTCATATAACGTGTAAATGGTTTATTTTGCTTAACGGTTGCTAATGTTCCTACATAGCTCTCATCCATAATTTTTTCAATACTCGCTTTTAAACTTTGTTGATCCATGTTTTCAGCTCCTTTTTCAGTGTTTCACTAGTAGTATTCCTTTCTGCCTCTATGCTAAACATTGCCTACAATGGTTCGTGTATAGAAGAAAGGATTGGGATTTTATTCCACGTATAGGTAAAACGATATGACTCCACGCTATGAAAAGGCAGTTGAATAAGGAGGAACAACGATGGATATGTATGATGAAGAAGCAGTAAATTATTTTGATCAATCAATTTTAGACTACAAGCAAGGGAGTAATCGTCTTCATAAGCGCATGCCGGAAATGGTGCAAGGATACTTTAATTTTACAGAAGCTTGTTTTAAGGAAGGAACCATATCGAAAAAGCAAAAACAGCTCATTGCAGTTGGCATTAGCATCTATGCGCAGGATGAATATTGCATCATGTACCATACAAAAGGCGCAATCGAAAACGGTGCAACAGAGGATGAATTAATGGAAACGATTGCGATTAGTGCTGCCCTTGGCGGTGGAGCAGCATTTTCACAAGGAGTCACCTTAGCATTAGATACGTATGATCATTACAACCAAACTCCACATTAAACCAAAAACAACTACCCATCCTCTTAGAGAAGGGTAGTTGTTTTAACAATCACCTTCCACAACCAAATCAACGGACAAACACTTTACTGCCGAATAGCAGCTTAGATCAACTAAAATACACTCCTTCGTTTTTGTCACAGCGTCTACCTCACAAATTCGTGCATCCTCTACACAATCTGTTTCCTCATCAATCAGACTTATATTCGGCTTTAAAAGCTGGAGCACCGCACAATTCTTCTTGCAATCTACCTTAACCACTTTAAAAAAAACGGTAACAAAACAGTCCTCACTCCCGATATTACCCCATGTATAAAACGGATTACCATAAGGCGTTTGGAGCATGATTGGAACGGTATTCTGCATCAGTCTTTTATTTACTTGTCTTAACGAACAAAGCTGCTCACCGTGTAAGCTAATTCCTCTTTGTTTATTTACAATATCAAGCAATAATTCACAAATGCATGGGTGACAATGACATTCTTTACCCTTTTCTTTTTGTTCATCTTCTTTATGATGCTCTTGTTTTTCATACTTCTCGTTTTCTAATTGACTCGACTCCAATTCATTTAGTTCTTCCTCACGCACGCTTGCTCACCCCAATCAAAAATACAGTATATAGTAGCATATTAATTCACGCATTTTCGGTATAGGTTATTACCTCTATTTATGATAAATAAGGCAGTAGTGGATTTTTCAAAAATGACTTGCGACTGCAATGAGTCCTACATAGTATAGGTATATAGATACGTAGAATGTGGGGTGAAATTATGTGTCCAAAGTGCAAATGCACAGAATGCTGCTGTGTTGGTCCACCAGGAAAACGAGGAAAAAAAGGAGCACAAGGTCCAGCTGGTCCTAAAGGACGACCTGGAAATCGTGGACCACAAGGACCGGAAGGGAAACCAGGACCACAAGGAAAACCTGGGCCACCGGGAAAACCTGGATCACCGGGACCACCTGGACCGCCTGGACCACCTGGACCACCGGCTCCACCAAAGCCCCTTTGTTGTCGTTTATTGCTTGAGCACGCTACCCAACTCATTCCTCCTGCAATTGTTGGGAGCACAAAGGTTAAAAAAACAATAACTGCACAGATTGCAAAAGTATGTGATGAAGTGGTTGTTATTTGCGGCATATTGAAAAAAGAGATTGGTTATGAAGCACTCATTGATGGTAGCATCAAACCACACACAATCTATGACGAAGTTCATTTTTCTTGTATTATTGATCGAGATGACATTAAAGCACACGATACCTTTAGGATTGAACAAATGGAAATCCTGTGTGAGGTTAGCAATCAGGAAGCGAACTTCTCATGGAAGGAAACAATAGAAAAAAAGGTTGCCTTTCGATTCATCGAAAAAGATGTCATCAAAATTTGCATCAAAAAGATAAACGCTAAACCGCATATCGATAAAAATGAGCCCCTTTAAATGACCTTCTACAGACTTTAACCGTAAAGTAAAACAAGTATATAAGGCAATCAGAAAAACACCTCACATTGTTCGGAGGTGTTTTATTTTTGCAGTTACTTTGAAGGCTGCGTAAGCAACGGCTTTAACTGGTGCTGCCAAACCCATTTGGGATGGTATCGTTGGCGAGCTAAATTTTTCGCGTGGATAACAGGATTTTCTCGCATCTTATTTAGAATGATATTTCCATGTTCAATCAAATAGGCTCGCTCAGAAGGATGATATTCCTCAAAGGATTCAAATCCAAAATTGCGCGCATCCCACCGCATAAAATAAGCATGTAAGTTTTTCCCCATTTCCTCTAATGCAGGAACACGCTCATTTAAAACGAGAAAGTTCCCCTTACTCGCCGCTTCTAAAACGGTTAAGCCAAAGGACTCTGAAAAGGAAGGACAAATAAAAAGATTTGACAATGAAAACAACTCCATAACTGCCTGCCTCGGAAATCCATTTTTAAAGCGCGGCATATCGGATGTGAAAAACATATCTTCTTCCACTAATCCAAAGGAAACTCCTGCTTGGCGAACAATTGACTTATATGCATCAGACTTAATATCAGCGCTAGGAAAATCACAAAAGATGATTTGCACTGTCTTTTCCGTCCCCTGTTTTATTGCCCCGCCTAGAGCGGCAACCTTCTCAAATTTTTTCCCAGGTGTAAGCCGACCTGGATAAACGATAACAATGTCTGGTGAAAATAAATCAACAGCATTGACAAGCTCTACAGTCGGTTCACTCAAAAAGCTTTGTAAATCCAAGCTATTATTCACCGCTGCACATGCGCCTTCTGATACATGATATTGCTTTGCAAGGGCTGCCATACCAGAAGCAGTCGGATATACATACGTTGTGTTTGGCATTGGTGTAAATCGCGCTGAAAATGGCCATTCCATTTCCAACGGTCGTTGAACAGGGGCAGAATGTGTAAATGCGATAAATTTCAAGCTAGGAAGACGCTCCTGTGCCTTACGAACTGCAACATTGTGTAGTAAATGCCAGCCTTGATAATGGATATCATGCATGATACAAGCATCTACGTCGGCTAGCTTTTCCACTAAATCATTGGCAACTACATCTGCCTCTTCAAAAAATGTATCATGTACTTCTCCTTTTGCTTGCGTATAATCACGCCAATGAATTTGTTTACCATCGACAAAATTAGCGACCTTTCTCCACTCAATCCGCTCATCTAAAAATATCCCGTACCGTGAATCAAGTGGACAGCTTTCACTCACGAGCATTACTGGTTTTACACCATCATCAAGCATCATTCGCAGCTGCTCTGCCACGACATTGACGATGGAATACGTGCTATCTAATCCATTAAACATCGTTAACAATGCGACCTTCAATCTTACCTTCCTCCCCTTAACGTATAATTAGGCATTTATTTCAGTCTATACAGACTGTTTTCATTTCTTGTCTTTTACAACAGGGGACGCCGCTTGCGTGTCCTCACTCGAGATTCGTGCCACTCCTGCTGTCCCTTCCATTTCGTTCTATCAGTGTATTCATCTTTTCTTCTCCTGTTCAACGTGCATCCTCTTCTGCACGATAGCCTTGACGATTACAAAAACGACGATACGCTTCCCATGTTTGTTCATGACAGGCATGCTTTATATCTTCCCAAGATAAATCCGCGTGCTTGCGTGCATTTACTTTCCGATTTAAAGCAGGTATCAAAGGATAGTCCTTTGCTTCTTTCATCTGTAAAAAGTGGGCAAGCTGCTGTGCAGGCTGACGATCTACATACATGATTAGCGCTGGGTCCTGCTGTTCGATTAGTGCATACCACCCTACTACACTTTGAACAGCTTTTTCGATGCCCTGATAATTTTCTAACGGAAGATACGCTTGCCGGTAATGAAGACTACGCCCTTTCATATCGCCGGTATAATAAATACTACTGACAATGTCGTTCGGATGCCGCATCGTCATTAAGGTATGTTCAAATTGGTAATTCTTGCGATTCAGTGATCTGTCCATAAACACTTGATTTTCCTCAACTGCAAACATCCAGCTGCTTATCCCATCCTTCCCCATTTTTTCATGACTAACATCATAGCCAAACCTCTGAAACAAGGTAGCCATATAGCCTGTTCCACTTCTTGGGTGACCGAGTACGAGAAACTTTTTCATTTTGCGATTACTCATTTTCCTTCTCCAGTGTGAAGCCTTCTGCACGGCGTTTCTCTACTTCTCTTCTAACCGATTCTTTTCCGGCAGAATAAGCTTTTAACAGTTCTCGATTTTCCTTGTAATTCCCCGCATTGTTGCGTTTATGCCATAGGTGGTAGACATAAGCATTTAACCGTTTTGCCTTTCCGCATAACTGGTTTAAGGAAGCTGCAAAAGCATCATCCTCTCCTCCCCAGCCAACAAAGCGTTCATCAAAGCCACAGACACGATTAAAATGCGCACGTGGTACCACATTAATTCCTCCTCTTGCCGCATTAGGGCGTGCTCTTGTCTCCAACTCAATCGGAATGGGCCATTGCGGCTCGATATCGTATAGCTTCAGCGTGCTTTCTTTTGATAGGTTATACACGTGCTGAAAAGGAATCACCCATGCATGGTCTTCTAACAGTGCAATAGCCTGGTGCAAAACATTTGGATCAAAAAATATGTCCGCATCTGCCAAAACAAGAATTTCACCTTTTGATTGCCCCACCGCTCGGTTAATCACTTTCGCCTTTGAAAATGGCTTTTCATTTGATATTCCAATACAAAGCTCTGCTTCAGGAAACATGGTCTGATAATATTTTTTCACCCAATGAAACGCCTGGTTTCTTGGCGTATCATTCAGACTTATCGGGATAATAATTGACACGTTATCCAATCTTACTCACCTTCCAACTGTTAATACAATTATTCTATGAAATTCTCAATCATTCGTATGGACAATTCCAATGCTTGTGCGTATAAAAAAACTGGCATGAATAAAAAGTCCATGCCAGTTTACGTTTCAACTCCCTTACATGTATCCATATGCTTTCATTGTAGAACCACACGTTTGGATAATTGCATGCTCATCTGCAGTCGTAGGTGTTCTTGGTGTACTCCATATTTTTTTAGCAATCACCGAATCAATCTCTTCCTCTGATAACTTTCCAAGCTTTGCAATAGTCAAGGTCGCACCGGGCTGTTTTAGAACAATATCTTCATAACGTACGAGGTATACTGCGGGGTCCTGCTTGGCAAGGTCTAAATAATAACTCGCATTGGTTTGCCACTTTTTTGCAAATGGTACGACATTATTGCCAAGCCCTGCTCCAAGCATGCTTTTCCACACATCAAGCGGATTGCGAACAAGGAGCAGAATCGGTGTTTCTGGATAGCATATTCGGAATAATGTCAGCTCCTCTTTTCCATAGCGCACCTCTTTAAAGCCGATGATGTCGTGCCCCTCTTTATGCTGGGCATATAGCGTAGCAAACAATGTTTTAACCGATTCTTCCACAGCGTGATCCACATAATCCAACTCTGGAACCATGCATGCAATCCAATGATTCGGATTTTCTCCATCTCTAAAGTAGTTTTCTCGTTGTTGGCAATGATTCGTCGAATACTCCTTGAGAAGCTGATGCATGCGTTGAAATTGCGTTAAAATACCATATTGCTCGCCCCATATCAAGGTTTCCTTACGCCGATTAAAAATTCGCTGAACAAGCGTGGAGCCTGAACGATGTGTTGCTGCTGATATGAGTAAATCCATTTTTTCCCCTCCTTCCATTATTCCACTTTCACATATTGATTTTCTCTTAAATACGTCCATATCTCTTGGACACAAGCATCTATTGTCATCCTTTCTGTGTTCACATGAATGTGAGGCGCGGTTGGAGCTTCGTATGGTGATGAGATGCCAGTAAAATGACTGATTTCGCCTTTTCGTGCTTTCTTATATAACCCCTTTGGATCACGTTCCTCACATTTCGCTAACGAACATTCCACATATACCTCGATAAATTCTTCTTCCCGCAAAAGCGCCTTTACGGTTTGACGATCCGTTGCAAAAGGAGATATAAAAGCTGTTAAAACGACTAAACCACTATCAATAAAAAGCTTTGTTACTTCACCAATTCTGCGGATGTTTTCTTGCCGATCTTGTTCATGGAATACTAAATCACTACATAACCCTTGACGTACATTGTCCCCATCAAGTAAATATGTCGCTATCCCTTTTTCATGCAGCAGCTCCTCCAATCGATTAGCAATAGTGGACTTTCCTGAGCCAGACAATCCCGTAAACCAAAGAACAAAGCTTTTTTGCTTTAATAGCTTCCGACGACTTTCCTTATTTACTGTTGCATCGTGCCATACTGTATGTGAATAATTTTCTTGCTTGTTTGGCTTCGTACTTAATCCGTTTATGAGTACATCTACGACTTCTGGACGACTAAATTCCTTTGGTGGTCGTTGCTCCTTGCCTAGCATTTCCCTTACCTTTGTGCCAGATAAAGTAAAACGACTGGAATCATCATGTGGGCACGTTTTATGTGAAGCCATTCCGTGACATTCCTTACAGTAAAAGCTATGCTCAAAAAACAATAGCTCGATATCCAGCTCTTTTTTATCAAATTGCTTAAAAATCCGTTGTGCATCATACGTCCCATAATATTTTCCCACTCCTGCATGATCACGCCCAACAATAAAATGCGTACAGCCATAATTTTTTCGGGCAATCGCATGAAGTACCGCTTCTCGCGGACCTGCATATCGCATTGCCGCGGGATAAGCGCCAAGCAACGTATTTGCGTCAGGAAAATAGTTATCTAGTAATACTTCATAGCTTTTCATTCGAATCGTTTCTGGAATATCATCCTTTTTTGTTTCGCCTACTAATGGATGAATGAAAAGGCCATCGACAACCTCTAATGCTGTTTTTTGAATATATTCATGGGCACGATGAATCGGATTTCTCGTTTGAAAGCCTACGATTGTGTTCCACCCCTTTTCTTCAAAGAACGCTCTCGTATCCTTTGGATCTAAATAATAGGCAGCAGAAATCGTTCTTGCTGGTCGAGATAGCATGTGAATTTTTCCGCCTACATTCATACAAGGCTGCTGATAGATTCTTGCAACGCCTGGGTGATTAGCGTCCAAGGTTCCGTACACAAGCCTTGCTTCTTTTTCTATTTGCCGTTCATACATATCTTCTATTTCTAATACACCATAAACCTTGCCAGCATGTTTGAGTTTGATAGCTGCTGCTTTGTCTATCACTTCGGCTTGCTCCTTCGAAATAGAAAGTGTGATAGGCATTGGCCAAACCCTTCCATCTTGTAACCGCATATGATGCAGTACATTTTCATAATCTTGCTGGTTCATAAACCCTTCAAGCGGACTAAAGGCTCCATTGGAAATACACTCCATATCTGCAAGTGTAAATGCATCCACTTCTATCTCTTCTGTCAGTGATTCAATGGAATAAGAAGGATGATAGCGATCGATTAATTGCCCACCATGTGGAAGTACGCGCATAGTATTCTTCACCTCTAAGCTATTAATAATTTCCTTTATAGCGTATGAGACCGTTTGATAAATTGACTAGACATTTGAGGTGAAACGAATTGAATAGCGAAATTATATTCATCGGTTTTTTTGTGGGCGGACTCGTTGGTATGACTGGGGTAGGTGGGGCATCCTTATTAACACCAACACTTCTATTTATTGGAGTTCCACCAACAACTGCAATTGGAACAGACTTTATCTATAATGCCTTAACCAAATTAGTAGGCACAATCCATCATATCCGTCTAAAAACCGTGAACTTCCGGCTTGTTGGATATTTAGCGCTTGGAAGCATTCCAGGAGCGATGATGGCGAATTTTCTTTTTTATGTATGTTTAGCTCCTTATTATAATGAAGCATTCATCTTACAATTACTCGGCTTCCTTTTAATCATTGTTTCCATTATCCCGATTATACAGTTGATTTATGGAAGAACGTCACCAAATATTTGGCAGTGTAAAACGATAGAAGAAAAGAAATATATAACGATTGCTAGTGGATTTGTCATTGGGGTTGTTGTCGGCATCACTTCCATTGGGGCGGGAAGTCTATTTGGACTCTTTCTCCTTTATTTTTTTCAAATGAAGCCAGCTTCTGTCGTAGGAACTGATATTACCCATGCATTTATTTTAGCAACTATGTCAGGGTTATTAATGGCGGGATATGGACATGTAGATTATTTTCTAGCAGGAAATTTATTATGTGGCTCTATTCCTGGTGTCATCATTGGAAGCAAACTATCGACCATCATGCCATCTTCTACTGTTCGCATCATTATCTTAAGTATCATTTTAATCACTGGCTGTAAGCTTGTATTAAATGGATAACTTAGGCAATAGCGAAAATAGTATTGGTCTAGTTTATTCAACCATACCGTACGCTTTCCAAAGACATATGCTATTTGTAATTGGAAAGTACCAACAAAAGGGCTTTCCAAAAAAAAAGAAAGGAAGTGTACGCTTCATGCCAGTAGTTGCTAACATTAATTTATTTAATTTACATGCAACAGTGACAGTTTCCAATATTACTACCGGACCGAACGCTGGATGTGTAGAAGTTACAGTTGAAAATAATTCTTCATTCACTCCGCCAACTGCATTTATCGGATCTCTTTGCCTCAACTTGAATCGAACTGGACCATTTTATCAAATTTCTGGACCTGGAGATGAAGGAGAATTAAGTGGAGGCAATTGCCCTGGTGGATGTTTACCAGATGCAGATATTGTACAAATGTTTACAAGTCCTCCCGATCGAATCGAACCAGGTGAAACAGCAAACTTCGTCATCTGTACAGGAGATCCAGTAACTGATCCATTAGATGAAACAGACTTTGTGCGGGTCGGTCTTCATTTCCAAGACATTCCAATCATTAGTAGTATTTGTTTAGCGGCAAACTTCGTCGGTGGTACAACTACTACAACGACAAGTACTTCGACCTCTACTAGTACCTCTACTTCTACTAGTACTTCTACTAGTACTTCTACTTCGACTAGTACCTCTACTTCTACTAGTACTTCTACTTCGACCTCGACTTCATTTACGACAACAGTTTGTCCAATACCAAATCCGCAAACATGCTGTCAGGTTCCAGTAGAATTCAAGACACAGCTCGTTCCACCTGCATTAGCTTCAGCTCCTATCGAAACAAGGGTATTCTTTACACAAGCACCTGTAGTCGAAATGGTGTGTCCTGAAAAAGTAGTCATTTGTGGAAAACTTTCTAAAGAAATAACGTACACCGCTGTTGCAGCAGACGGCACACAATCCAGCAACACGATTCGACTCGATGATCGCCCATTCCAATGCATCATTGATCGGGATGACGCAAATGAAGGAGATATATTCGACATTGTCGGCTACGATGTTTTATGTGAAGGACCAGCTAAGCTACAAAATAGAGGGATCCGACCAGGTCCAATTACTGACGGACCAAGTGTAAGCGTGTATTGGAAGCTTCTCGAGAAGGATATTATCAAAGTATGTATCAGGAAAAGAGTATTAAGGGAACGTATTAATAACACTGTGTAATCCTTGTGGTAAGAAGATTGTCATAAAAAAGCACTTGTTCGTATGGGAAACAGTCCTACATTCGTAGGACTGTTTTTGTATTTGTAGACACTGCGCTGAGAGGTTCTTGAACAACTTTGATGGAGAGCTAATCTTTTTTGGGCTATTCTCGATCGAGTTGGGGAGCTTCGTGATCGTTTTGGGGCTTTCTTGATCGAGTTTGGTTGATTCTCGATCGTTTTGGGGGTTTCTTGATCGTTTAGGGCACTTTCTCGCTCAAGTTTGTGCTGTTCTCGCCCGAGTTTGGCGAGTTCTCGCTAGCGTTGCTTGGAACACTAAAAAGGAGAGGCAACTGCCTCTCCAAAAATTTTTTATTCTAATTCCTCACCATTTGAAGCGATTACTTTTTTATACCAATAAAAAGAATCCTTTGGAATTCGCTTTAATGAGCCTTTTCCTTCATCATCTTGATCCACATAAATGAAGCCATAGCGCTTACTCATCTGTGACGTACCACAGCTTATTAAATCAATACAGCCCCATGTAGTGTAGCCCATTAATTCAACGCCATCTCTTATTGCTTCCTTCATTTCGATGATATGTTTTTTAATGTAATCAATCCGATAATCATCATGGATTTTTCCATCGGCCGTAAGAACATCTTTTGCACCTAATCCATTTTCTACTAAAAATAGTGGCACTTCGTATCGATCATAAAGTTTATTCAATGATATTCTTAAGCCAATTGGATCAATTGGCCAATCCCATTCTGATAGCTCTAAATACTCATTTTTAATCGGACTATCAAAGGTTCCGGCAAGCTTTGATGCATCTGGACGTGCCTCTGTCACATGGGACATATAGTAGCTGAATGCCACGAAATCAACCGTTCCTTCTTTTAATAGCTCACTGTCTCCTTCTTCCATATGAACGTGAATATCATTTTCAGCAAAGTAGCGTTCCATATAAGCTGGGTAAGCTCCCCGCACCTTGACATCTGGATAAAACATGTTTAATTGATTCGATTTTAATGCTTGCAATTGATCCTCAGGCTTGGTTGTTTTTGCATAAGACTCAATTTGGTTTATCATACAACCCATTTTTGCATTTGGCATTATTTCACGAGCAGCCTTTACTGCAGCTGCACTCGCTAAAAATTGGTGATGTGATGCTTGATATGCCGCTTCCAGTTTATTTTCAACCTTGTCTGCGAGTACGCCAGCACCTGTATATAAGCTATTTAAGTTCATATTCATTTCATTAAATGTAATCCAATAGTTTACTTTATTCTTATATCGTTGAAAGATCGCGCGCGCATATTTTTCAAAAAGCGCAATAAGCTCTCTACTCATCCATCCATTGTATTTTTGGGTTAAAGTAATTGGCATCTCGTAATGAGACATCGTTACTAGAGGCTCGATGCCGTATTTAGCACATTCGTCAAATACATTATCATAAAACTGCAGCCCTTTTTCATTTGGTTCGGCTTCTAATCCTGTTGGAAAAATACGAGCCCATGATATCGATATCCGAAATGTTTTAAATCCCATTTCAGCGAATAGCGCAATATCTTCCTTATAACGATGATAAAAGTCGATTCCCCAACGCTTTGGAAATAAATACTTTTCAGGATGCTGCAAATACTCCTCTAGCTCCTCTGAATTGACATCAAACGTAAAATTGTTGACGCTTCCTCCTGCATATGGATCCTTAAAAGCTGCCATATCGGATGTAGATAGGCCCTTACCATCTTTATCAAAAGCTCCTTCAATTTGATTCGCTGCAGTAGCTCCACCCCATAAAAAATTAGCTGGAAATCCTTTTTGAAATGTTGACATATTCTTTTCCTCCTCCATCGTATTCATTACTTAAATCTTTGTAAATTACTTAATTAACATCAATAATTTATCTTCACTCGCAAAAACTTTTTGTTCAGCGGTATAAATAACATCCAAAAAATCTGGAGAATTTAACACTATAATTGGTGAAATTAACGAAACTTCTTTTTGCTTCAATTGTTCCATATCAAATGTTAACAGCTTGTCTCCAGGCTGAATTTTAGTTCCTTCTTCTACATGTAAATGAAATCCCTCTCCATTCAACGAAACGGTTTCTAATCCAATATGAATGAGTAGCTCCACTCCCGTATCGGAGGTAATACCGATTGCATGATTCGTTGGTGTAACCATTGTTACCGTTCCAGAAAAAGGAGCATATACCACATCTCCTTCTGGTAAAATCGCAACACCCTTGCCTACTAGTCCTTCCGAAAATGTTGAATCTGGAATTTGCTCTAACGGAACGATGTTACCTGTCAATGGGGAAACTATATTAATCGGCTGGCTTGCATTTTCTGTTCGATTATCAGATATAGCCTGATTATCTTCATTTTCCTTGTTAATGTTCATCATTAGTGTAATAACAAGTGCAACCAAAAAACTAGCAGCAATACCGATTAAGGCATAAATGAAATTGTTCGTATCTTTTACAATATAAGTAGGTATAGACATAATACCTGGCACTGTAAAAGCAGTTGTTCTAACTGCTAAGGTACCAAATATTGCTCCACCCACAGCCCCACCTATTAAACTCGCATAAAATGGTTTTTTCAATTTCATTGTTACCCCGTAAATGGTAGGTTCCGTGATACCAAACATTGCTGGAATAAACGTTGAAAAAGACAACTGCTTCATCTTTTTGTCCTTTGTTTTGAGAAATACGCCAAGTGTTGCACCAGCCTGAGCTAAGTTAGCAACTAAGTTCATCGGCAATAGCATAATATCGTATCCGTATTTATCAAAGCTTGCGAAGGTTCCAGGAAAGAAGGCATAATGCATTCCTGTAATCACAATTAATGGCATCAAGCCACCCATTAGAAGTCCTGCAATTGGACCAGCAACAGAGAATAAGCCTGAGAAAAACATATCCAAATATACACCAATGTAGCTTCCAAGTGGAGCAATAAAGGTGAGTACTAGTGGTGCTGTAACAAGTAAGCTAATCAATGGCACAAAAATGATTCGTAAAGATCTTGGAATTATTTTTTCTGCAACTTTCGATACATAACTTAACAGCCAAACCCCTAATATGATTGGAATAACAGAAGAAGCATAGCTGTTCATCGGGATGGATAACCCTAAAAAATTCAAACTGCTAACTTCTCCGCTGGCCGCATATTCCATTATTTTTGGATACATCATGATCGCTGCTAAAGCAATAGATAAAGAAGCATCTGCTCGAAACTTTTTAGCAGCTGAAAAAGCAATTAAAAATGGCAAGAAATGAAATGGTGCATCTGAAATAAAATGTAGTACTTGATAATTAGAGCTTGTTTCCGAGAGCAAATTTAGTACAACAAATAATGCTAGCAAACCTTTGAGAAGTCCTGCTCCTACAATCGCAGGTAATATCGGGGTGAAGATTCCAGAAATCACATCAAAAACACGCTCAATCACGTTTCCTTTTTGTTTTGCCTTCGTTTGATTAGCAGGTGCTTTATCTAAGATACGACTAATTTCGGCATAAACTTCATTCACTCTATTGCCGATAATTACTTGGAATTGACCGCTTTTAAATTGGGCACCTAATACGCCATCCAAGGATTGGATCTTTTCTAGATTTACTTTTTCTTTATGAACAATGTTAAAGCGCAGACGTGTAATACAATGCCAGCTTTGTTCGATATTCGCGCTTCCCCCAATTTCATTTATAATTGCTGCTGCTAATTTATTGTTGTCCATATTCGATCCCTTCTTCCGTTTTTTTCATTAAAAAAACCTAAGCACACTGTTGCACAATATAACTTGTGACAACCAGCTGCTTAGGTTAATGCCTTAAAAAGTAACACACCTAAAATACTACGCTTTATTTTCTTGTAAAAGTCTTTCAATATGAATAACAAGGTAGGATATTTCATCATTACTTACTTGCCATTGAAATTCTTTTTCTACCATTTCTTTGATAATTAAACCACATGCATAGCTTTTCATATAGCGTTCTTGAATTATTTCCTTCAATGTTTCATCCATATTCACATCGACTGTGCTTTTCGATTTATGTCGTGCTAAAAAATAGCGCAAATGGGTAATAAATCTTGAATAGCTAATCGTCGTTTTATCTAGATGTACATCAAACAATTGTTGAATAATTTTAACCGCATTTTTAATTAGCTTTGTAATTTGAATGGTATCTTCCATGGAATTCGTATCGATTTGAGCGTTTACAAAGTGAAGCGCGATAAAAGCTGCTTCCATTTCAGGAAGTGTTAGCCCTATTTCTTTTTCTATCAATTGTAAAGCGAGCTTACCAACCTCATATTCATCATGATATAAATACGGAATCTCCCATTGTAAAGGGTTATCCTGATTCACATCATTTGGTCTTTCCTTCGCAAATTGTAAATGATCTGCCAATGAAAATAAAATAGACTGATTCAGTTTTTTTTGCAGGTTTTCCTCACCCAACCGAACAATTTTTTCGGTTACAGCTAACATTTCAGGCGAAATATGCTCTAGAAACTGACTGGTCTGAATGTTTTTTTCGGATTGAAATACTTTTGTTGCTTGACTTTCATCTACTACATCGCCTTTTTTCTTTTTAAATCCTATACCGGTACCGAATACAATTAATTCTTCATTTTTTTCTGATTTGGCCAAAATAATATTATTGTTTAGTGATTTGATTACGGTAAGCATCGTATTTCACCCCTAAAAAGCCATAAAAAAACACCAACTTCAAAACATAACAAAAATGAAGCGATTCTTCATGTTACATTTGAATTGGTGGTGCCTGATCGAGTCAGTGACACTCCTGTATCTATCTTTAAAATAGCATGATAATTTCAATCTGTCAATCAATATTGTTCACTTGTAAACAAACAATCATAAGCATGAATTCATTTCATCGCAAAAAAATCTTCAGACATTACTTTCTTTAAATAGTGAGCAACCTCTTGTCGCTTCCCAACACCTAGTTTTTTATACACCTTACTAACATAATCTCTAACTGTTTTTTCGGACAGCTGAAGCTCATTGGCAATTTCATTATTTTTGTAATGGTAATAAAGTAAATAGAGAATATCAATATCCCGCCAATTTACGTCGATTCCTTTTTCCAAAAGCTTTCCTTTCATCTTTTCTTTTTCATCGATGGTGGAACTAATTATCCTTCTTCCGATCTCTTCTGAAAAAACAAATTGCCCATGATAAACATTTCGAATCGCTTCAATAAGCGAGTGAGCATTAATATCCCATAATAAATATCCTTGTGCTCCTAGAAGCATTGCATTTCGCAGTCGATTCATATCCATTTCCGCTAATATTACGACCACCTTCATGTCTACAAATCTAGTTTGCAGCTCTCTTGTTATATTAAGTAAGGTATAATCACGCTTATTCACATGTAAAAGCATCACATTCGGGGAAAAAGCAACTACCTCCTGCCAGTTTATCTCGGCATTTTTCACTAGCTCTAATACACGCATATCTTTTTCGGCTTCTAGAATAATTCTTAATCCATTACTAAATAATTTTTCTTCATCTATTATTACGACTTTTATCATAACGTGATCTCCATCTTTCTAAAAAATACATCCTGTAGAAGAAGGGATTTATCTACAGGATGTATCCATTAATTTGTTCCATTGATTAATTTACCCTTTAATGCAATTCGATCTTTTCCGTCTACAGTACAGGTTATCAATGTTATTTCACTAATGTCTTCTTCATCTTGCAAAATTTCTACTGCAGTTGGATCAATTACTTCTGATGATGTAATTTCATAGATGAATGTCTGATTCGCTGCATGCAGCAATGCTCTGTCTCCTACAACAACATTCGGTAATTGCCGAAAATGCCGATCGCCTCGATACCCCCGATGACCTGCAATCGTAAAGTTCCCTTCCCCAGGTGTTTGGTATGGCTTAATTTGTGTAAGCGCAATACTCAAATTATCCTGCGTTGTTTCTGGTAGTACCTTTTGTTTTAATTGAATCGATGGAATCTCTAACTCTACCACACTTTTCAATTCTTCTTCGGAAAAAGGAAGTTCTTCAATCGGTTGAATCCCTGTTGCTGTTTCATCCGCTTCAGAAACAAAGGATAGTGCTTCTTCAAGTGCTGCTAGCTTTTTCTCCTGCTCCCACTCGTAATAAAGCGGAATCGAGATGAGGTTGAGTCCGAAAGCGATAAGAAAAAAACCAATCCATTTTCTCTTTTTTAGCATCAAACCCATCCTTTCTCCTAATAATCGATTTGTTTTCTTCTACCGAAAATCAAAACCAGACCAGCAATGATAAAGAAACCTCCGAAAATCATCAGATAGCGAAAGAACGTTTCGCCTGTTTGCGGTAATGTATCTACATTATTGTTCGAATCATTTGGTTGATCCGGTAGTACAGGTTGTGGAATAGCAACGTTTTTTACCACAACCTCCTTTACTTCTTGCTGACCTAATTCAATGGTAAATAGAATTGGTTCTGTTAATATCTCATAGCCCGCAGGAGCTTTTGTTTCAATTAAACGATACTCCCCTGGTCGTAAGTCGTGAACGTCAATTTCACCAGCACTATTTGTAACTAAGTTCGTTGAAACAATGCTACCATTCGCATCTCTTAACTCAAATTCTGCTCCAGCTAATGGTTCATTTGTATCGGCGTCCACTTTTCTAATCTTTACATCTCCTCGTATTACTTCATTTTCAACGACGAGCTGTATCGGTTCTTCCTGCCCAAACTTTATTTCAATAGGTATGATCGTTTCATCAAGTAAATAGCCAAAAGGTGCTTTCGTTTCAACGAGTTCATAGTTGCCCGGCATTAAATTCTCTATGCGAAGCATGCCTTGCGAATCTGTTGTCAGACCTTCTTGTAGTTTATTTCCTTCAGCATCTAGCAGACTAAATTCTGCACCAGCTAATGGTTTCGTACGATCTTCTGCATCAACCTTTGTCACTTCTACGATACCTTTGATTAACTCATTCGTAGTAGTGATTGCTACCATTTCTTGTTGGCTTTTTACAATCTCAAATTGAATTGGTGTTTGATCTAATGCGTAATTGGTTGGTGCTTTCGTTTCCACAAACTGATACAATCCTGGCCGTAAATCATGAACAATAATTTTTCCATTAGCATCCGTTGTTAGGTTTGGAAGAATCGTATTTCCAGCGCTATCTTGCAGGTCAAATACCGCATTTGCCAAAACCATATTTTCTTCTGATACCTTTGTTAATTCAACAGAACCAGGAATTAAATCATTTTCTGCCTGTAATTTCGTTATGGCCAGCTTTTCTTCTGTTTCACTTTTATTAATCGTAAAATCAATTGGTGTTCCATCCCTTTGATAATGCAAAGGAGCTTTTGTTTCCATCAATTGATACTGGCCTGGAGCTAGATTTTCAATTATTAGCTTTCCGCCTTCTCCTGTAACAAGATCCTCTTTCAGTAGATTTCCTTCATGATCTAATAAGGTAAAAGTGGCTCCTTTTAATCCAATTTCATTATCAAACCCATCTACCTTGATTAATTCCACTGCTCCTCTAATCAAATGATTTGGTGCTTTAAGTAAAATGGTTGAGCTATCATTTGGTTGAATCGTGAAAGGAATTGGTTCTGGGTTTAGCTGATAATAGGTTGGTGCTTTTATTTCCACGAATTGATAGTTTCCTGGTTCAAGGTGCGGAACAGTAATTTTACCTGCTGCATTCGTTTGTAAGCTTGTGTGAACAACCGTTCCATCTTCCTTTTCAAGTCTAAACTGCGCACCTTCAAGTACATTATTCTCATCATCAGCAGCAAATTTAGTTAACTCGACAGAGCCAAGCTCGATATTTTCTGCTGTTAACAAAATGATTTCCGTTTGATCTGCTTTAATCGTAAAAGTAATTGGCGTCGCATCTAGCTGATAGCCGATTGGCGCTTTATGCTCTACAAATTGATAATCACCAGGAGCTAAGTCTTTTAAAGAAAGTAGTCCTTGCTTATCTGTCACAGCGTATTGAATCGTTTCATAGGTAGCACCATTTTTCTTTTGTAAAGCGAATTCCGCTCCAGCTAATAATTCACCTGTCTCTTTGTCTTTTTTTGTCAAAGCTACTGCACGGATTATTTTTTGGTTTAAAACCGTAAGCTCATTTCCAACTTCTGTTTCACTTCCTGCCACATACGGTTGATCAATCGTAACCGTCTGGCTTGCTTGATTGATTAAATATCCTTCAGGTGCTTCTTCCTCAATCAATACATATTCTCCATAAAGCAACCGATCAAAAACAACACGCCCATCTTCACCCGTTGTTTGTGTTCCAATAACTGCTCCGCTATCTTTATCCTGTAAGATAAACGTTGCACCTTGCAGCACTTCACCAGAGAATTGATCTGTTTTCGTTACCGTTAGGTTTCCTATTTCCCCTGTTCCATCTCCCATACCTGCTGTTCGTTTTACCGTGATCGTATGACTAGATTCATTTTCTACAAGGTCAATTTTTTCACCATTAAAGGATATGTTATTGCTAACCTGCTGTCCTGGTTTTTCTAAAATCAAAGATTGGTATTCTAAAATATATGGTTCATTGATTTCATTCACAAACGTCAATGTAAACGAATCTGGATTTTTATTTACTTGTAACGTATAATCCTTTCCTTTTTCTAAAGCGGTTGACTTCGTTACATTGCCAGCAGCATCGACGGTTGTTTTAAATAATTGGAATGAACCTTCTAACAAAGCTTGATTTATGCTAGGCTCATCGATTACTGTGGCATTCACTATTTGTGATTGACCAAAGTTGATATCTACCTGCCAGTCAATGATTTTCCCATTCTGAACACCAGACTTTGCTGTGTATTTTCCTCCATGTGGGATCGACACAAGAGCATTTAAATCCGTTTCTTTTACAGCACCATTATAAAGTGTTGCCGTGTTTTCATAGCGCTCTTCAACAAGGTCCAAATTATTTAAGCTTGTTTTATAAACAATGTTGTATGCAGCGCTGATTCCATCATGGAACGCGAGCTGGAAGCCGGGATTTCCAGTTGCATCATTTATCCACGTGACTGTATATTTATCACTTGGCACGAGTTCTTTAGGTTCTGCTCCGTTTACTCCACCTGTTAAGTCCATTTCGTAAACAAGAATGGAATCCTTTAACAGCTGCTGGTTTCCAATAATATAATCTTCTACAATAGGAGTTTGAATCGATTTTAAATTGTAGTTAATTCCAACACTCCATGTAATTTCTTTATCAATTGCATTATAAGATCCCGCCTTAAATCCATTTGCTTTAGTAAAGTCATCTGGCTCAAACGGTGTTATTGCTTCCTTGGATTGGGGATTTCCCGCTTCATCATTCCATGTAAGAATGGCCTGATTTTCCAAGTAGTTTTTGGTTTGATCCTGTCTTTTTTCAAAATCGAATGCTGTTGTATAGATAATGGTATGCGGTGTCTCAATCATACTGTTGAACGTGATCTCAAATTGATTTTGTTCATTTTTAGATAAAACATAATCAATATCCTTCTCAAGCTCTACATTGCCATTTAATATGCGGATTGTTTCTGGCAATAGTGTTAACCCCTCATTCGTAAAATTATCGGTTAACACAACTTGGTCCATCTTATGTTTATCTTTATTAAATGTAATCGTCCACTCGATTGTTTTATCCTTGTAGTTCGGCTCGCCGTGGTTTTTAAATAAAATTTGCTGTCCAATCTTTTGGGTTGCATCTTTTCCGTTACTTCCACTTTCTACACGGTTCGTGATTGTTTCTGATTCATATACCCGATCAATGGCCTTTGTCTGATAAATAATCTTATAGGCAGTATCGATATTCTCGCTAAACTGAAGGTGAAAGCCATTTTTATTAGTTGCTGTTTGCGGAGCTACCGTATAGTTATGAACAACTTCCCCTTCACCTACTTCTTTACCATGCTCATCGAGCGTTATTTTCTTGACGATAAAAGAATCGGCAAGCAGTTCTTGACTGTCATTAAAAAAGTCCTTTAATAACGCATCATTTTTTAAAATGGCTTTCTCATTGTAGTTGTACTTAATTTCCCAAGTAATCGTTTGATTTTCTTTATCATATTTAGCTGATTTTTTATCTAATGGCGTACCACGTCCAACTGTAACAACTGCTGAAGCATTTTCTACTTCAGTTGTATCAGCGAGCAGCTTTGCATTGTTCTGAAACGTTGCTTGATCCTCATCAGTAATCATTGTTTCGTAAACGACGCGATAAGCAGATTTGATCTCTTGATGAAAATCAATCGTAAAGTCGTCGCCAGTACTTGTTTTTCCGATGGAATACTCTGCAGGATTTACTTCACTACCAAGAGAAGTCTCTCCATTAAGCTTCGTATTTAAATAGTAAAGCTTTACCGAATCTTGCTTTAAAATTTGACCAGCTAATATCGGATCCTCTAGGCGCGCATTTTGCAAGGTTTCTAAGCTTTTATTAAAATCAATAGTCCATTCAATCTGGGTTGCATTGTATGCTCTATCTGGCAATCCTTTTTTATCTACTGAAGGACCTGTTGGTTGAAAATCAATTGGAATCGTCGTTGATTGTTCGCCATCAATTGGCGTAACGATAATTTCTTTATCTTCGGTTATAATAATTTCTTCACTTAATTCGGTCCATATTTGAAGATTGCCATGAATATTGGAATATTCCTCAATAAATGGGGTAAATGAAATGATTGCTTCACCAGTTTTGTTAACAGAAAAATAACCAATTACTTCACCGTTAAACATCATCTCTTGCTGATCAATCTCCGTATAGATTTCCAGCTCATTTGGTACTTGAAACCGGAATTCGTCTCCACCTTTATAGGAATGGCCATTTTCTAATGCCCATGTATAGTCAATTGAAATGAGTGAATCAATACCTGGTTTATCTACTGGATTTCCATCTATATCTTCATAGGATAACGATGCACTTGTTAATATGTTTTCTGTAATGATCTGCCTTACATCTGCTAAGGGTTGCGTTGCATCGAAAGTTTTATTGGTAGGGGAAGAAGCTTCCGCAGTTACTACAGCATTGTTTTCTTTTGGTTGAGAGATCTCATGTTCAGAAGGATTAGTTTGATCTGTCTTTGCTGCTTCATTCTTGGTGGCTACTTCCTGTGATTGCTCTGGTTTTTCTTCATTTTGGTTGAATTGTTTTTGTGCTTCGATAACAATTGTCCCAGTTGCATTTGCTGCTTGTTCCACACTTTCATTGAAGGAAATAGTAACTTTGTTATCCTTCGTCACTGTGTAATTTCCAATGTTCACTTCCTCATACACTAATTCGCCTTCTTGTTGTTGTTCAATTCGTATTTCTTCTGGAAGGCTAACTGTATAAGTCATTCCTTTTTCAACGTTTATGTCGGCAATAGACCAGTCTAAACGAATAGTAGTTGTTTTGACCTCTTGCTCAACATTAGCATCTGATTGCTCATCCAAAATCTCTACATTTTTCACAATGTTTGCTTCTTTGTTTAAAGCATTCGCTTGGATAGGGATTGCTAGACTGCTAGAAATTGTTTGAAAAAGGAGTAACAGGGCTAAAAAAACATATAATCTCCTTTTCATCTTCGACATCCTTTCATCGTTTTCATTTACTATGCTTTCCGTCTTAAAATAGACTTTGACATACTTTTTAAGGTTATCAAACTCAACTCTACAATTTCTCTACAATTTTATACAAAGCATCTAGGTGTTTATGGAGATTAGTTACACTTAATAAGAAGGAAACTTCAATTAGTCGGGGGTTCCTTCATCCTCTACTTCCTCTCTTTGTCGGCTCCTAATAGGCTATAAGTGGGGGAATCACTGTCATTAACGTATAGGATAAATTCTGAAGCTTGTTTACTGAAAGAACTTCGGGCATAATAAATCTAATAAAGTAGCCGGTAGAAAATATGGTGAGTTAACTTGCAGGAGGGCAATCTGGGGCGATGACAAATAGAAAGATTTTTATCATTATTAGTTTAACGTTAATCGTCTTAGCTAATTTTCGCTTAGGCTGGATTATCTATCATAAGCCCTTAGACCAACCGCAAGCAGCAAATGGTGTGATTGATCTAAGCAATTGGAAATTTGATGATAAAATGACGATTACACTTGATGGCGAGTGGTTTTTTTATCCAAATGAGTTTTTAGATCCCACAGTGTCTCCTCATCATACTAATAGAAAATTAATGGCTGTTCCTGGAGACTGGACGACCGCTTTTAAAAAACAAGATGAGAATGCATCCTATGGATTTGGCACTTATTACTTAAAAATTTTGCTTCCAGAGGATAAAGATCACTTATATGGAATTCGATTTAAGCATGTTTCCACCGCAGCAGAAGTGTATGTAAATGGAGAACGTATCAAAGCATTTAATCGTCCTTCCAAATCAAAAGATCTTGATGTTACAAAGCGTGGTCCCTTTTCGCAAAATTTTCATACCCATGAAAACGAAGCAATCGTTATGGTGCATGTGTCCAATTTTGAAGACCCTATCTTTGGCGGAGGGATTACGAAATCAGTAAAATTTGGGAGAGAGACTGCGATTAGTAAAGAGGCTAGCTCCTCGAGAACAATGCAACTCATCGTAAGCATTATTTATTTATTACACAGCATGTACGCATTTATATTATTTTTTTTAGGAAAAGGTAGGTATCAAAGGGAAGTTGTTTTTTACGGTGCTATGCTCCTTTTATCGTCTATTGGTATATTAATTGATGATGACATTGTAGTACAGTTGCCATTTCCCATCGGGGTTTCTAACAAAATACTTCTATTCATCTTTAATAGCACTTTACTATCGATGATTATTTTTACAAGGCATTTATTTGGCCTAAAACGTACACGTTTATTTAAAGGATTGATCTTTGTTTATTCTATAATAACAATTGGGGAAATTTTGCTTCCAATTGAACAAATCGAATATCTCGGAAGTGGCGTATTCATCTACTATACACTTTCACTATTTTACTTATTTACGAATACTATAAAGGTTGTAAAGGATGGACATCCTGACTCGTTGTACATCCTGCTTTTCTTAACGAGCTATACATCAAATATTTTATGGGGAACAGCAATTAAAATGGGGATAGTTGATATCCCTTACTATCCATTTGAATTTATATTTTCTGTTGTTGTGATTGCTTTTCTATTATTTAAACGTCATATACGAATCGTTCAATTAACGGAGCAACAAAGCACCCAACTACAAATAGCCGATAAAAAGAAGGATGAGTTTTTAGCGAATACGTCCCATGAGCTTCGAAATCCGCTTCATGGCGTCATTAACATCGCTCAAACAGTACTTGATGATAAAACAGAATCACTTTCTGAGCTTAATCGAGAAAATTTACAGCTGCTTATAAAAATCGGACAACGAATGTCATTTACCTTGAACGATCTCTTGGACATAACAAGACTTCAAGACCAATCGATACAACTTAACCGAAAAAATATTGATGTAGAATCGGTTGCCGCTGGTGTGCTTGACATGATTTATTTTACAACAGAGCAGAAGGATATTGATATTTCACTCGAGATTCCAAATCATTTTCCTTATGTAAATGCAGATAAGAATCGATTGATTCAAATCTTATTTAACTTAATTCATAACGCAGTAAAATATACAGAGAAGGGCTCCATTACAATTGGTGCGACGCATGAAAATGGGATAGCTACCATATTTATTGCCGATACCGGAATTGGAATGAATCAGGAGCTTCAGCAGCAAGTATTTCAGCCTTATGTTCAAGCAGACAGCAGTCTAACATCGGTTGGTGGCGGAATTGGATTAGGGCTTACAATATGTAAGCAGTTAATAGAATTACACGGAGGAACAATTTATGTGGAGTCAATCCTTGGTGAAGGGTCGACATTTTATTTCACGCTTCCGATTGCTGCTGATGCTAAACAGAAGGAAGAGCATATAGCGGAAGAAGTCGCTTCTACCTATGAAGCTGCACCGATTCAAGCAAACTCTCGGTCAACAGTGGAAGAAGCGGAAAACCTTCGAAAAGAGGATGCGCCTAGAATTCTAGTAGTTGATGATGATCCGGTTAATTTACGAATTATAAAAAACATCCTTGTTAGCGAATATGAAGTCATCACTGCAATGAGTGGCAAACAAGCACTGGAACTGCTTGAAATGAATACATGGGATCTCGTTATTACCGATGTCATGATGCCACAAATGTCTGGCTATGAATTAACAGAGCATATCCGCAAGCAATATTCGTTATCGGAATTACCAATACTGATTTTAACCGCACGCAATCAATTTGAGGATATCTATTCAGGATTTGTCGCTGGTGCAAATGATTATATCGCCAAAACGATGAATACATTCCAATTGAAGCCACGTGTACGGGCATTAACTAACTTAAAACAAGCTATTAACGAACAGCTTCGAACAGAAGCCGCTTGGCTACAAGCTCAAATCCAGCCACACTTTTTATATAATACGCTCAATACTATTGCATCATTGGGAGAAATGAATACAACTCGTATGGTAGAGCTGTTACATGAGTTTGGAAATTATTTACGAAGAAGCTTTGATGTTCAAAATAGAAAATCCCTTATTCCACTTGGAAATGAGCTTGACTTAATCAAATCCTACTTATTTATTGAAAAGGAAAGATTTGGAGAGAGATTAGAGGTTAAATGGGTAGTACCAGAGAACATTGACGTTCAAATACCTCCTTTATCACTTCAACCCGTCGTAGAAAATGCCGTACGTCATGGTGTGTTACAACGTATGGATGGAGGAACCATTTGGATTAAAATTTTTGAAGAAAATAGCTTCTACCAAATACATGTTATTGATAATGGGGTAGGGATGAGTAAAGAGAAAATAAACCATATTCTTTATGGGAATCTCCACAATGTAAAAGGTGTAGGTTTAGCAAATACAAACAGAAGGTTAAAACAGTTGTTTGGTAAAGGATTAGAAATTCAAAGCAAACTGGATGAAGGAACTACCGTTATATTGTATATTCCAAAAAAATAATAACGAAGGGCTGAAACAAAGCCTATTGTTTTGTTTCAGCCTTTTCAATCGTTTAACATGCTATGTTACGCCTTATTTATAGCAATGCATGGTGGTTTTTCTCCCAACTTTCATACCACACGTTTATCTTTTCATTCGGTAAAACACCAAATTCTTCATCTAAAAATTGCTTTAGCTTTTCATATTGCTGCCGTACATGGATATGATCGTTAATTGTTGCGTAAATCTTCATTAAGGAAAAATGCGCATCTTCTGTTTCCGGATATGCCGTGCAAACCTTTTTATACCATAAAATAGCAGCAGCCCAGCTCTTATTTTTATGATAATACGCTGCGATCTTAAAGCACGTCTCAATCCATAATCGCTCAAACCGATACCGCTCATTTTCTAACCATAAATAATCGTAAGCCTGTAGATAAGGACCTGTATAGTTTTTCATTACATCTAAATACACTTGAATAGATTCTGCTTGAAGGGGTGGTGCAGATTGAAGACCCTTTTCCCATTCATCTATATCAATTTGAACATTCATCAGTTTTAATCTATACCCTTCAGACATATTGGTAACTTGAATATGTCCTTTATATTTCTTTAATTCTTTACGAACATGGTAAATCGTTGTATATAACTGTGAATATGCTTTATCCGCTTCGAGCTCTGGCCACAGAAGCTCCACTAATGCTCCTTTACTAATAAGCTGTCCACGGTGATGAAGTAAAAATAAAAATAATTCATTTGCTTTTTTTGTCCGCCAAGAGAAGGCAACCTGCCCTTCATCTTTTTCAATAGTAAGCTGGTTACAAACATAAATACGAACGCTCTTTTCTTCTTTAGGTTGTGGCGAGTCCTTTTGCACTTGTAAGTGATTGGCAACACGTAATAATGTTTTCTTGACGCGTTCCTTTGTGAGCGGCTTAACAATATAGTCGAGTGCATTTAATTCAAACGCATCGACCGCATATTGGTCATAAGCTGTAACAAAAACAACGATAAGTTCTGGTTTTTTTTCTAATAATTGTTCTGCCAGCTCTAACCCATTTATCTCTGGTAAATTAATGTCTAAAAAAGCAACATCAACATCTTGACTAATAATTGCTTCTTTCCCTACGATTGGATTTATGTATTTCCCGATTACCCTTACATTGCCTAATTCATGAAGTTGATGTTCTAGATAGTCTAAGGCAAGCTGCTCATCATCGATCAAAATCGCACGCATGAAGATCGCCCCCTTTTATTGATCTGGAAATAGGTTATAAAAATACTTCTACTAAGTTTATTATAACAACTTTATGAGTAGTCTAGCTATTTTTCAGTATTACTTATCACCTATAACAGGTCTAATGTCCCGCGCAAAATTAAATTATTCTCCATAGAAGCTCAAGTATTACCTTGGGCAGAGCTCCACAAGCTCAACCATAAACTTAGTCCTTTGTATCACAAACATCACCTAAGCACATATTACTAAATGCAATTCTCCAAGTTGCTCACATTCTTCTAAGCGGTGATAATAATGAAAACATCTGCATCTTCGAAAAAGAAATTAGGAATTGTTGCACTCGTTGCATTAGGAATCGGATCTATGATCGGTGCAGGCGTTTTTAACAGTCCAACTGATCTCATCTTAAAAGCCAATCCACAAGTAATTGTCATTACTTGGGGTATTGGTGGTATTGGCGTCGTTTCATTGGCATTTATCTTTCAGCTGCTCACACATCAGCGTCCAAAGCTAACCGGTGGCATCGCTTCCTACGCAAAGTCTGGCTTTGGAGATTTTATCGGTTTTTTAGCCGCTTTTGGTTACTGGGTTAGCGGACTGCTTGGTAATGTTGCTTTCTTTACCTTAATGATGAAGACATTAAACAGTCTCTTACCAGCCGGCTATCGTCTGCAACCTATCCTCCTCTTTATGCTCGCATCGGTAATCCTTTGGTTCATCGTATGGCTGCAAACAAAAGGCGCAAAAAATGTTGGATTCATTAATATAATCGTCACCATTGCCAAGCTTATCCCATTAGTACTCGTGATGGTCATTGGCGCGTTTGTGTGGCATCCTGAAACTTTCAATGTCGCAAATTGGACTACTGTGTTAGCTAGCTCAACACAGCCGACCGCTTCCACTAGCTTCCTCACGCAAATAAATAGGGCAATGGGAGTTATTTTATGGTGCTTTATCGGGGTAGAAGCCTCTACTGTATTAGCAGAAAAAGCGAAATCCCAAAACATTGTTGGAAAAGCAACGATTATTGCCATCTTCGTCACACTTGCTGTTTATGTCGGTATATCGGTTATTTCGATGGGAGTAATCCCAGCAAAATCACTAGCAGCTGCAGAAACACCACTGGCCGACGTGCTTGCGGCTACAGCTATCGGCACTTTCGGATCAGCCATTGTAAAAATCGGCATTCTCATCTCCCTTCTCGGAGCCTTGATTAGCTGGATGATGCTTTCCGTTCAATTAGCATACATCGCTGCGAAAGAAGGATTGCTACCACACATATTCACTAAAACAAGCAAACAAGATGTCCCAATCGCTGCACTACTCATTACGAATGGAATAACACAGGTCTTCTTTTTCGTGCTTCTTTCGGAAGGTCTACAAAGCATGTATAATTTCGTCCTCTTATTAGCAACAACGTGTATATTGATTCCTTATTTTCTTTCTTCCATGTTTGCATTTAAGGTCGTCAAAGCCGATTCATTAAGAGGAAAGCATCTCCTTGCTACCGTTCTTGCTATTCTTTATACAGTCTACTGCTTTATTTCTGTCGGCATTGTATCCATCGCAGCATCCTGTCTTCTTTATGGCATCGGAATGCTCGTATTTTACAAAACAAAAAAGGACCAAAAGCAAGCAGTAACAAAGAAAGAATGGCTCGCAATGGGGTCTATTTTTCTTCTCGGTGCCGTCATGGCTGTGCTTCTAGCAACAGGTATTATTACGATAAAAGCATAAGTCACTTTTCATTTTCACCTTGCAGGCAGGCTAATATATCCGCTCCTGTTAAAGGCGTACACGGGAGTTCTTCGCCAATCGCTTTCTCCATTTGAAATAATGCATTGGAAATCCTTTCTTCCTTTTTTTGTTCTATTGTGAGGTGTGTCATTAGGTAAATGTAGGAGTATATTCGACGATACTTTAAGAAAAACGGGAGCCTCAGCACTTCCCTTTCATCGATGCTTGTTTCTTTTTTATAGCCTTGTAGAAAGTGGATAAGACACCCTTGGGCAAAAGTATCTCGTTGTCGTTCGTTTTGGGATGGTACAGTTTGCAGGGCATGATAGAAAGAAATAGCAATATCATAAATAAACCAATGCTGAACAATATCGCCAAAATCAAACAAAGCAATACCGCTTTGCTTCCTCAAAAAATTTTCATGATGCAAATCGTGGTGAATAATACCGTAGTTTTTTTGACTAGCTTTAAAGCTTGCCATTTCAACCTTGACTTGCTTCCATTGAAGCAGGATGGATTTATCAATATTTTCAGGGGTTTGTAAAAGCAATCTTTCCTCATACCAATGGGGAATCTCGGCATGGAATGTTGATAAGGGAACATTTTTAGCTGCTTCATGCATCTTCCCCATCGCTTGTCCCCATTGTTCGAAAAGGTTTTCGTTCCATATCCCAGGATTTTGACAATCAATCTGAACTCCATTTACTTTTTCATAGGCAACAACAACATACCTTTTTCCCTCGGTTGATTTAATTTTTTCGATAAGGTTTCCCTTTTTTGAAGCAATTGGAGTGGCTACATCAAGATGGACGCGATGCAAATAATTCACCCACTCCACCTCAGCTTTTAATGATTTTGTCTGAAATGACGTAGCTTCGTAAAATTTCAAGATGATTGGCTTTGGTTTTTCCCTAAAGGTACATTCATAGACGTTATTATTAAATCCACCTACCAAAGTTGGAGCGTAAAGAGGAATCCCATACTTCTCCGCACTTTGAATTAATACCGATTGCTCCAATCCGCTCTCCCCCCTATTTAACTGTTGATTTTCATTCTACCAAAGATGGTAGATAAATGTTGAGCGCATTCTTGATCGTTTGCGGGGGTATTCTCGCTCGGTTTTGGCGATTTCTCGATCGTGTTTGAGGTGTTCTCGCTCGAGTTTGGGGTGTTCTCGCTCGAATTTGGCGACTTCTTGATCGTTTTAGGCGCTTTCTCGATCGTTTCGAGCGGGTTCTTGATCGTTTTAGGCGCTTTCTTGATCATTTCATCTAATTCTTGATTATTTTTCGCTTCTCATTCAAAGCTTCTTTAAGTAATCGGGCCTAATCAGAGTTTAACAAAATTAGGAGCCTGAATATTTCTACCAAAACTTCTTTTTATCATAAATTTACACAGAAAAAAGTGCAGCTTAGAGGATAAGCTGCACTACTTTACATGTTGTCCATCTTATTTGATATGTGGTAAAGCTCCATTTTCATTAAGAAATTTTCTTACAAGCTTTAAATATTTGTCATTCTCCTCCACGTGCGGAGAATGTCCACTATTTTCAAATTTTATATAAGTGTTGTTCTTTATACCTGCTGCCAATTCATCAGAGCATTCAACAGGTGTTACCCAATCATGAATCCCTACCGTTATTAAAACAGGCGCCTCAATTTCTTTTAATCGATCCGTGATATCATAATGCTGTTTGTTTACCCGAAACGCATAATTATGTGTTTCATATCGAAAGAAGATGTTATTTAATTTTTCTTCAGCAGCTTTCTCATCAAATTCAACTGTATATAAAGGCAATATAGCCTTTATCATCTCTTTAAATTCTTCATTCGAGCGAACCTGTCCATTAAATAGACGATCAAGCATTTCCTTATTTATTCCTGGCAAATTACTTTTTAAGGCTTTTTCCTCGGAAATATAATTATATTTACTGCTTGCTGCAGTATCTCTTAAAATTACCGATTTAACCTTTGAGGGATATCGCAACACATATTCCAATGTTAAGTATCCGCCATAACTTCCTCCAAGAATATGAATTTTTTCGACTCCTAAATGACTTCTTAAAGCATCAATATCATCAATCCATTGTTCATGTGTATATGGGGGCACTGTTTCCGAACGACCAGAGCCACGATTATCTAGAAATACGAGCTGATAGATATCCCCTAATTTTTGAAATGCATGAACATCTCCCCGACAATCACTCATGCCTGGACCACCATGAATAAAGAAAATCGTTTCTCCTTCTTTATTTCCATGAATTTCATAATATATTTTACAGCCGTTTAACTTCACATACATTTTAAATTAACTCCTTTGATTGATTTTCACGGGCTAGTTAATATCAACTACTAGATTTCCAGTAAGGTTCCCCATCAAAAACTTTTGCAGTAAATCACTGTACACATCTGGAACCTCTCTTACTAAGGAATGTCCATAGTTTTCAAACTCCACATAAGTTGAGTGATGGATTAGATTTGCGATACTCCTCGCATACTTAGATGGTACTATCCAATCCTTTTTCCCAGCTACAACAAGTGTTGGGACTCTAATTTCATTTAATTTATCCTTTAAATCAAATGTTTCTAGATTTTTATGAAAAGCATCGTTATGTGTTTGATAATGAAAATAAATTTGATTCAATTTTTCTTGCTGGGCTTCAATATCGTTTTTCATTGTATACAAAGGTAATATAGCTCCATACAATGTTCTAAAATCATGATTTGATTGAACTTTACCTGCAAATAAACGTTTTAGATCTTCTTTACATATAGTTGATTTCTCACTTTTCAACGCATTATCGATTGCTTCAAAATGATGCTGATTATCCGGTGCCGTTACATTTAATATGATCGCCTTTGTGCGCTCAGGGTATTTTAAAACATATTCCTGAACAATAAATCCACCATAGGAGCTGCCATGTAAGATGATGGAGTCGATACCAAGTCTATCCCGCAAACCATCTATATCCTTTACCCATTGCTCATGCGTATATGGCGGTACATCTGCTGACCTACCTGATCCACGCATATCTAAAAACACAAGCTGATACATTGACTCCAAATGCTTAAAAGTAGTTACATCCCCGCGACAATCACCTAGTCCAGGACCACCATGAATAAAAAAAATAGTGTCCTTTTCATCAGATTGTCCATGTACTTCATAATAAAGTTTGCATCCATTAATTTCTATAAACATCGTTCCACTCCAATTATTTTCGAGAATTTTTAGGATCAAGTAAATCTCTTAATCCGTCTCCAAAAAAGTTATACGCTAAAACTACCAACGTAATTGCTACACCAGGAAGAACACCTAACACAGGGGCAGTCCAAATATACTGCTGGGCATTCTGAAGCATATTCCCCCAAGTAGCAGTTGGTGGTTGTATCCCTAAACCTAAATAGCTAATTGCACTTTCCGTTAAAATTGCCCATGCAATTCCAAGCGTACTCGCAACAATAATAGAAGGAATTACCTGTGGGATGACGTGCTTCATTAAAGTGCGGATAGGACTAGATCCCATCACATTTGAAGCCTCAACAAATTCACTTTCCTTCCATTTTAACGTTTCTCCATATACTACTCTTGCAATCTCCATCCAAGAGGTAAAAGCAATAACCATAATAATCATAAACGGGCTTTTTCCAAGTACAGTTAATGCTACCAATGCAAGGAAAAAGTTAGGTATCGACATCATAGCCTCTGTAAAACGCATAAGTATCGTATCAATCCAACCTCCAAAGTATCCAGCAACCGCTCCAATTAAACCACCTATTAAAACGGTAAATAACATAGAACCAAAACCTACTAGAAGTGTAATTTGTCCGCCATATAGCATTCTACTTAAAACGTCCCTACCTAAATTATCCGTACCAAGAGGATGTTCTAATGACCAGCCAGCTAATGCATTAATAGGATCCACCGCCTCTGGATTAACTGTCCATACAAGTGGTCCAAGAAAAACAGCAAGGTGAATAATTAAGAGAAATAGAAACGCTGTGAACGCAACATAATTTTTTGACAGCTGATGAAAAAAGCTTTTTAATCCTACGGTTGAGGTCCTAACGTCTCTTATTTCTGTCATCTCACTCATGTATACACCCCCTAAACCAATTAACCCATATTTTTAACACGTGGGTCTACTTTTGAATAAATAATATCTACAATAAAATTACAGACTACAACTAACACAGTAACTATCACAGTTACTCCCATTACCAAATTATAATCTCTGGATTGTGCTGCCTCTACAATAAGTCGTCCCATCCCAGGCCAGCCAAAAACAGATTCAACAATGACCGCACCACTTAATAACCTCGGTATAAGAACCCCAATAATTGATATCACAGGAATAAGTGCATTCCTTAAGGCATGAGAATAAATAACCGTTCGTTCTTTAATTCCTTTTGCACGAGATGTCCGAATATAGTTTTGAGTAATCACTTCTAACATCGATGATCGTGTAAAGCGAACGATTGTTGGCAATGTAGCTGTTGATAAAATAACTACTGGCATAATTGATGCTTTAAATTGATCAAGCAGACTTCCTTCACCAACTCCAGATGATGGTAACCACTTTAATTGCACAGAAAACAACAAAATCATCATGATCGCCAACCAAAAAGAGGGAACCGACAATCCAATAACACTGCCAAAATTTATCGTATGGTCCTTCCAAGTATTACGGTTTGTTGCCGAAATGATTCCGAATAAAACTCCAAAAATAATAGACAAGACAATCGTCCACATCGTTAATTGCAAAGTAAAAGGAAACCTTTCTAATATTCTATCTGTCACTTCTTGTCCGCTTGATAAAGAAAGGCCTAGATCACCTTGCATAGCGTCTATGAGCCACTTTCCATATCGGATTGGAATCGGATCATCGAGACCTAGCTGCTCTGAAATTGCTGCCCTTTCTTCCTCAGTTGCATCCATTCGCATCATGGAAGATGGACCACCAGGTGCCAAATTCATGAGAAAAAAGGTAATCATCGTCACAATCAATATTAATACAATACTTTGTCCTAATCTTTTTATCGTAAACTGTAGCATGGATTATTGCTCCTCCTTTCACAACAACTAAAAAAGAAAGGAGGGACATACCTTCTGTAAAGATTTATCCCTCCAGAATTTTTCTAGTTTTGTATCCACCACTCATTAATGTAGTGAAGCGAACCACCAAAATGAATATCGGGAACATCTTGTAATCTTTTATTTCGAATGCTTAATTCCTGTGGGTACCATAAATAAAGGTAAGGCAAATTTTCAGACATATATTCTTGTATCTCGTTGTATACGACTGCTCTTTCATCAGGGTCACTAACTGCCTGTCCTTTTTCGAGCAAAGCATCTAATGTATCACTCTTATAACCTGGAATATTATTACCTGATTGTGCGTTTGATGAATGATATTGTGCTAGAACGTCTGGATCCGATGGGTAAGACCACCAGTTAAGGATCATCTCAAAGTCACGATCAATAACATTCTTTTGAATCATCGCATTCCATTCTAGAGTATTTAGCTTTACATCAAAACCGGCTTCCTTTAAATACTGTTGCACTAATACAGCGATAGATTCTAGATCGCCTTGTAATGCAATATCAAAAGTAAAGGAAAATTTTTCTCCATTTTTATCTAGAATGCCATCACCGTCTGAGTCTTTCCATCCGGCTTCCTCAAGTAATGCTTTTGCCTTTTCAGGATTATATGCATACGATGTGACATCTTGCTTATAAAATTTCTCTTGATCAGGTGTAATTGCAGCATTTGCAATGTTTCCATATCCACCTAATACAGAATCAATTATTGCTTGACGATCAATAGCATGTAACATAGCCTGTCTAACCTTTACATCTTGAAACTTCGGATTTTCTAAATCGAGAGCGATCCAAAAATATCTCGTAATATCTGAGGATACAAGATTTATATTTTCGGCACTTTTCACTCTTTCTAGCGATGATTTATCTTCTAGCACAAATATATCTAACTCATTACTGAGTGCTTGTGCAATTTGGGTATTGACATCTGGTAATATTTTGAATGTCACTGCATCTAGATGTGCTTTACCATTATGAAAGTCATCAAATCGAGTAACTTTTACACTCTGACCTGAAATAGCTTTTTCAAACTTAAATGGTCCAGTTCCTATTGGTGCTTCTTTGTTAAACGAAGTAAGCTCCCATGGATTTTCAACGTCTTCAAACTTATGGGCTGGTAAAATTTCCGAATTAAACGCCAAGTAAGCTGGTAATGATGCAAATGGCCGATTCAAACGGAATTCAACTGTGTATGGATCAACTACTGCTACACTATCCAAAGCTTTATAATTAGAGGCTCCATTCGATCCAAGTGAAGCATCCAATACTAGTTCATTAAAAGTAAAAGCAACATCTTTTGCTGTAAATTCCTCTCCATCATGCCATTTAACCCCTTGTTTCAACTTAAATGTCCATATCAGCCCATCCTCTGATGTAGACCATTCCTCTGCCAAACTAGGGGATGGTAAATTATCGAGCCCGGGTTTTGTCAGCCCTTGAAAAATGATTCGATTCACAATATTTGATTCTGCATAGGCATTCGGGTGCCAAGGATTAAAGATTGGGTCTCCAACAATTGGAATAAAAACCTCCCCACCATCCTTCGGCTCTCCTTTTGACGCTCCATTCGCTGCATTTTCTGTTCCTTTTTTATCTGGATTTCCACTCGCACATGCCGATAATATTGCCAGAAAGAATACTATTGCAATTAAGATATACTTTCTCATGACTATATCTCCAATCATTTTAGATTATTTTACCCACGTATCCTTCAATACGCGCATAATATTGCCTCCCATTACTTTTCGAATTGCTTCTCTACTATAACCGTGCTTTACCAACCAACGTACAACATTTAAATATGCCTCAGCCGGATTTTCTAATCCCTTTACATATTCTACTTCATCAAAGTCCACCCCTGCATGTGACGATCCGATAGATAGAGCAGAAGCAAAGGCATGATGCAAACCTACATGATCACCAAACAATGTATCTAGTCCAAATGCAACGTGATCAATCCCAACGAGATTCGCTACATATTCGAAATGTTCCATTACTGATTCAATAGAATGTTCACGATGCTTTTCAGTCAATGTGGTATGAGGTGCAGCTTCTATACCAATAACACCGCCTTTTTCAGCACATGCTATTAATACATCATCAGGCATTAAACGGTTAATGTTCCATAAAGCTCTGGCACCAACGTGGGTCATAAAAATCGGTTTCGTGCTAGCAGCAATAACATCTCTAGCAGTTTGATCGCCACAGTGAGAAACATCGATTGTCATGCCTAGCTTATTCATGCGCTCTACCACACGATGACCAAAGGTTGTAAGTCCACCATCATTTTTTTCCTTTAATCCCGATCCAAGTGAATTTGCTTCTGAGTAAGCAATTCCCATCACTCGAACACCTAGACCGTATAATACATCTACTCGATCAATTTCATTTTCAATCTGTGTTGCAGATTCTAAAGAGGTTACAAAGGCAATTTTATTCTCCTTCTTTGCACGATAGATATCTTCCACTGTTTCCGCACGTATTACCATATCCTGATGCGCAAAATCACTATAACGAATACCTAAGTCGTGGATAACATCTGTCCATTTCCAGCCTGCACTCGAAGTTATAAATGCTGTACCATCCATATAATTTTCAAATACAACATCTAATCCAGACATACTTAAACCTTCATAGCCTGTCCAATCTCTTCCTTGCCTTCTAAACTCCATTATTTCATCTAGGTTTTCAGGTGTTACAAATGTGTGTTCATGTAAAGAGATGATTAACTCATCGTTTATAATCTTTTGTACTTCGTCCTCCTCTGCATCACTAATTGGATAAACATATGGTTCGACACGATTTAATTCTTTTGCTAATTTATATTGTTTAAAATCTTTATTTTCCTCTAAATACTGAAATGATTTATACCCATTGTAGTTTTTTATATTTTCTTTATTTATTTTCACCATATCTATAAACTCCCTTTAATGGTATTTATTGAGTACCCAACAAATATTATGTTATGATAATTGAAGAAAGTAAGCGCTTCATACGAGTGGATAATGACATGCTACTGATCGACTGTTCGATAAAGCTACAAGCTCTGGGGTCTCATTTTTACAGCGATCCGTTGCAAACGGACACCTAGTATGAAACCTGCATCCACTTGGTGGATTCGAAGGAGATGGAATTTCTCCTTTTAGTATTACTTTCTCTTTTGTTGACCTTGGATTAGGAGTGGGATTAGTTGAGATTAATGCAGATGTATAAGGGTGTGCAGGCCGCTTATACAACTCCTCGACTTCTCCTACTTCAACCAAATTACCTAAATACATCACTCCTACTCGATCAGAAATATGACGAACAATATTTAGACCATGCGCAATAAATAAGTACGTCAATCCAAGCTTCTGCTGTAAATCCTTAAGCAGGTTAACCACTTGTGCTTGAACGGAAACATCCAATGCTGAGACTGCTTCATCTGCTAAAATAAATTTAGGGTTCAAAGCAATTGCTCTAGCAATTCCTATCCGCTGTCGCTGTCCACCAGAAAATTCATGGGGATAATGATTCATTCTAGTAGGGTCTAGACCAACTAACTCCATTAATTCTACAATTCTATTATGCTTTTCTACTCCTTCTGCTATTTTATTAATTTCCAAAGGCTCTCCGATAATGTCACTAATTTTCATTCGTGGATTTAATGAACTAAATGGATCTTGATAGATAACTTGCATTTCTTTTCGTATATTCCGCATTTTTTTTGGTTTTATAGAAGTTATATCCACACCATCAAATGAAATAGAACCACTCGTTAAATCATAGAGTCGTAGCAGCACTCTTCCTAAGGTAGATTTACCAGATCCAGATTCTCCAACTAATGAAAATGTCTCACCTTTATATATTTTTAGTGATACATCATCTACAGCTTTTACAAACTTTTGATTGCGAGATAGCAACCCCTCTTTTATTGGAAAATATTTTTTCACATTTCTTCCTTCTAACAATACCTCCCTATTATTCATTTGGTTTATTGGTAAATTTTCCATTTTATTTTACCTCCCTTCATTCATGTGCTATATAATAAAATCATTGCTCTACCTTATCGTTAATTACTCGTTCAAAATTCCAGCATGCAACTTTTCGATTATTTCCTACAACTAAGTCTGGCTCACTTTTTTTGCATTGTTCTGTTGCATACTCACAACGTGGGTGAAAGCGGCATCCTGCTGGAAGCTGACTTAAGCTAGGAATATTTCCTTTAATGGAATATAATCGCTCTTCACGGGGCCCAGACTCATTTGGAATAGATTGCAATAGACCTTTCGTATATGGGTGTGTGGGTTCATCAAAGATTTGATAAACCGTTCCTTGTTCTACAATTTTTCCAGCATACATGACTACAATGCGATCTGCCACCTCTGCAGCTACTCCCATATCATGGGTAATTAGAACAATAGACATATGAACCTTATTTTTTAAGTCATTTAATAATGTTAGTATTTGCGATTCGATCGTCACATCTAAAGCAGTCGTTGGTTCATCAGCTATTAATAACTTTGGATTACAGGCTAGTGCTATCGCAATCATCACTCTTTGTCGCATTCCACCAGACAATTCATGTGGATACTGTTTCATTCGAACGTTAACATCATTTATACCAACTAGTGCTAGTAGTTCACAGGCTTGCTCCCACGCTACTTTTTTAGGAACATGCTTATGACTAACAATACTTTCAATTAATTGTTTTCCAATCGTAAATACAGGATTTAATGCAGTCATCGGTTCCTGAAAGATAATTGAAATATCATTTCCTCGTACATGCCTCATCTGTTCCTGTGACATTTCAACTAAATTTTGGTCATTAAACAGGATTTCTCCATTAGCGATCTTTCCATTTTCGTATTCCAATAGACGCATAATAGAAAGACTTGTTACACTTTTTCCACTTCCAGATTCCCCCACAATACAAACTGTTTCACCAGGGTATACTTCGAATGAAATGTTATCAATCGCTCGAATAAAACCCTTTTCTTTTTGGAAATCTACACTCAAATTTTCCACTCGCAATAGTTCCTTCATATAATCACCTCCTTTAAAGAGCTAGTTTTTTAAAGTAAAGCTTCAATTAGTGAGGGTTTTCTTTCATCCCCACTTTCCTGCCTCATAGGACAAATAGAAGACTTACTGTCAGTTACATGCAGGAGAAGTCAGAACACAACAGGTGTAATCACTCCTAATAAATGCGTTTCTTCATCTAATAAATTTTCTCCATAGTGCTCTAAATGGGAAGGAAAATGAATGGAATCTCCTTCAAAAATATGATACTCATTATCGTCAACGATAAATTTTGCAGCCCCCTTTAATACGTAATAAAATTCTTCACCGGCAAATTTGAAAGTGTTTTTTTTCTTTTGATTCGGATCCAATATCAGAATATAAGGTGCTAAGACTCTTTTATCAAAATTCCCACCAAGATTAGCATATAAAGTATCTAGCCCATTCACCTGAAACACCTGCTGTTGATCATGTCTTGTTACATAAGAATAATCCTTTCTATCATCGAAAAATTCTGAAATGTTAATTTCAAAAGCATCTGCAATTTTTTTTAATGAGCTTAAAGCAAGATTCGAGGTACCTCTTTCTACTTGTGATAAAAAACTAATTGATAAGTCTGTTGCTTCACTTAAATCCTTGAGTGTCATACCAAGTTGTTTACGTATTTTTTTAATTTTCTCGTAAACCTCTTTCATAAGAAAACCTCCTCATTATTGAGAGATAACATTTATTTAATTTGATTCCACCCTGTATTGATGTGAGCAAAAATTCAAAATAAAATAAATTATAGTATTACTAAATTTTTATAATTATAGCATAATTTCTGCCGAAGTCTATTGTTTTTTCTAATTTATCTAAAAATAAATTTTATTCTTACATTATTTGTATAAAAAAACCCTTTAATTACATAAAAACTGGAAGTATATATACTTCCTCAATAAAAATCTGTATAATCAAACCTATCGATAATCTGAAGGGAATGAACTATGCGCAGATATCAATATTTATCACTCATATTCTAATTAAACGGAGGAATAAGTATTGATTACACAATTTTTCACTGAAAGATTACACGTAAGAAAAATAACTACGAAAGATTCGGAAGAACTTTTCCGAATATGGTCAGATCCAGATGTAACCCGATTTATGAATATTAGTAACTTCACTAACGAACAACAAGCAGCCGATATGATTTATTTTCTGAACCAGTTATATGAAAAGAATGAAGCGGTGCGTTATTCAATTATTGAATTATCAACGAACAAAATTATTGGTTCATGTGGATTTAATTCTCTAAATAAGGAACATGATAGAACAGAGATCGGATACGAGCTTGCCAAAGCATCATGGGGTAAAGGCTATGCCACGGAAGCTATCTCGAAATTAATAGATATCGCATTTCAGGAAATGAACTTGAATCGGATAGAAGCTAAAATTGATGCAAAAAATAAAAATTCGATCCGATTAATGGAAAGACTCCATTTCACTTATGAAGGAACGCTTCGTCAATATGAAAAAAACGATGGCAAATATGCTGATATACAACTATTTTCAAGACTGAAATCCGATTAAGATCCAAAAACCAGTTGTTTACAAATGTAAGCAACTGGTTTTCATCTCGTTATATATTTAAATTTGTTTTCTCTGCTTTCTATGGTTATTGCTGGTAATCTTCTTCAGACACTAATGGGATGGCTCTAATAAACAGCGCAACCGCTATGCGATGACCATAATAAGCGCTCTAGCAAGAAAAGTAGTAAAGAAATGTTTAAGGAGAAGAAAGGTTGATTGCATCGTAAAACAAAGAAGCTCCCACTTCAAGCATACTTTTTCGCATAATTCGCTACCTTTACACAAGATTAATTTTTACCCAGCCTCTTAAACTATTGATTAACCATATTTCTTCAAAGTCTTTTATGTTTTCTTTTAATAATTTTCTTTCCTTAACCTTCCCCGTACGAATTAAATGCTCTCTTAATGTGCCTGGTAACAGACCAGATTCTATTGGTGGTGTCCAATATTCCTGTTCCCATTTAACGACTAAATTCCCTATCGTAAACTCTGTTAGCTCCAGTTCTTCATTCCATAAAAGTATTTCATCCTGTCTTCCTTCTTTATGCTTTTCATACAATGCACGATTGGTAGTCTTGTGGTATAAAAATTTATTATCTTTCAAGATCGGGCTACTCGCTAATCTTGCCTTTCGGTGACTGTTGTTGCCATCAAACGGACTTGATTTAATCCTACAATTACCTTGCAAATCTACAAAGAGATTTACCTTCGTAATCTGATCTTTGGGAAGGGTCTCAGCATGTTCAGTTAACTTCTTTTTAATATCCTCACCATGAAATGGAATATTAAAATATTGCGCAGACTTGTAGATTCGCTCAAGATGATTTTCAATTAAGTAAAACGTGTTATGCTCGTACCTAATTGTTTCCATCAATTCAAAAGAAGGAATTTTTTCGTATAATACAGCAGACTTAGCGATCGCTTCTTTATATTCACCATCACTAGTTGATTCCCAAGTGATGCCCCCTCCAACGCCGTAATATGCCTTATTAATTTGCGTATCTACCATAAGCGTTCTAATTGCTACATTAAAAACAGCTTGTTTTTTGGGAGTAATGTAACCAATACTACCGCAATAAATCTCTCTAGGTGTTGCTTCTAGCTCATTAATTATTGCCATCGTGCTTACTTTAGGTGCCCCCGTTATCGAGCCACATGGAAATAATGCTTGAAAAATTTCTGTAAAGCTTATGTTATCAACTAGATCAGCAGTAACCGTCGATGTTAGTTGATATACGGTTGGATATTGCTCTACTTCAAATAGTTTCGGAACCTGAACAGTTCCTGTTTTAGCAATCTTCGATAAATCGTTTCTTAATAAATCAACAATCATAAGGTTCTCGGCCTTGTCTTTTTCGGAATGAACTAATACATTCCGGTTAGCAATATCCTCTTCAAACCATCTCCCCCGTTTTATCGTTCCTTTCATTGGTTTAGTGGAGATTTTCCCGTTATCAATTTCAAAGAACAGTTCTGGAGAAACAGATAAGATTCGGAAACGTCCCAGGTCTAAGTAAGCACTGTATTTTGCATCCTGTGCTTTCAGTAATTGTTCATAATAACGAGCATCATCAAAAGTGTCATCCGTTGATAATCTTACCGTGTAATTCACTTGATATGTATCCCCATCAGATATATGTTTTTTAATCGCATCAACCTTCTTTTTGTAATCTTTTTCACTTTCGTTCATTTCCCAGTTTAAGTTGATATCCGTATCATCATGCAGCTGGTTATTTTGGAAAGGGATTTTTACGGGCTCCTTATAAATTCCAAAATACACGAAAGGCATTAAATTATTTTCTTTTGTTATCAAACTATCATCTAATCCTTTACCCGCTTCATAGGATATATATCCAGCAGCATACCAGCCAGCATGAATATATGTATCAATTTCCTGCATAGCTTTGAGTACTTCGCTAGGCTTATATGCAGCCACGATTTTTTCCGGTTTCTCAAATAACAACCTTTCTCTATTTTGTTTTGCAGCAAAGTCAAATATCATTCTATTATTTTGTTCATCCATAATCATAAAGTCTATTCCTTCCTAAATTAATAATGTTCCAAGAAATTTTGTAAAATTTTATCGCCGTATTCAGTCAAGATGGATTCTGGATGAAACTGCACACCTTCAATCGGATAAGATTTATGTCTTATCGCCATAATTTCCCCGTCATCAGATGTTGATGTCACCTCAAGCTCTGGTGGAATTGAACGCGGATCAATTACTAATGAATGATATCTCGTAACCGAAAACGGATCTGGTATTCCAGAAAAAATAGTTTTTTGATTATGAAAGATCATAGATTGTCTACCATGTTTCGGTTGCTTGGCTTTAACAATTTCCGCACCAAAAAACTGACCAATTGCTTGATGTCCCAAACATATGCCTAATATAGGGATTTTCCCTTTAAAATAATTAATCGTTTCTAGGCTGATATCAGCGTCATTAGGCGCATGTGGTCCAGGTGAAATAACAATATGACTTGGATTTCGCTCTTCTATTTCACTAATAGAAATGTGATCATTTTTCCAAACTTCAACCTCCACCTCTAGCTTCTTAAAGTATTGTTCTATATTAAAAGTAAATGAATCATAATTATCTACAATTAGCAGCATGTACTTCCATCCCTCATTGATTTTATTCGACTTATTATACTTGAACCCTTGTTTTTATTCGTTTAAGAAAACTGTTTTATATTCACATCATTTTATCATACATATTATTTTCAAGGGATTTATCTTGTCATAAAGTGAATCCTTTATTCTGGATAAAAAGAGAGCAATTACGAATGCTGGTTGAAAGTAGAATATGAGGTTCAGAACATATAAAAAGAGCAAATTTCTATTCCAGAAAAGCGCTCACTTCTTCATGCTTAATTATCGTTCTTTTTTGGATGGCAACAAGAATCTGAGTCCAAAGAATGTTCATATTCATCATGCCGACGAAGCCAAGTCTTGCCGTTTCCATCACTACGTCCAGGTGGTTGTTCCCAATCCTCTTGCCTACCAAGTGCTGTTAAATCAAGGTAATTGAACATGCCGATTATTAGGTCAGTTCCGCGGGCGTATGTTGTATACGTGTGATAAATGCTTTCACCATCTCGAAGGAATGTACTTACTCCCGGAACCTCCATTGACTTTACGGAATCAAGGGGTACACCTTTCTGAATAAGCTCCTCCTTGGTTAAGTAGTTGTATTCAATTGGAACAACAGATTCATCTAGTGTAGCATGGAAGTCATAATTAAAGTCGCTATTAAAAGAGGAGTACCAAGGAATATTCCAACCCATACGTTCCTTGTACCGTTGAAGTTTAGACAGTGGAGCCCGGGATATCAGAGCCAATGATGTGTTTCGTGCATGAAAATGAGCAAGATGACCGATGTTATCCGCAGCAAGTGAGCAGGCTGGACAACCTTCTTCCCAATCAGGATCAAACATAAAGTGATGCACAATAAGTTGCGGACGCCCTTCAAATAGATCAAGCAAACGCGTTTTTCCCTGCGGACCATCGAAGACATAATCCTTATTGACTTCTACCATTGGAAGGCGACGGCGCTCTGCATTCAGCGCATCTCGTGCTTTAGTAAACTCCTTTTCTTTGAGTAGCAGTTCCTTGCGAGCCACAAGCCATTCATCACGTGAGACGACATCAGGTAATTGCAGACGATTTTGCTCTTCCTTCATATACACATCTCCCTCTTTTCTTTTTTAGAATAACACCTATACACTTCTTCTCGATTGCAAGCATCATTTCCTTTTATTTTTTCCTTACTTTCTTAATAATTGTATTTCTTATCTCTAGAAAGCTTCAAAAAAATATATTTATAAAAATTAAAAGAAATGAATCGTATCATCAAATTCCAAAGATAATTTTACTTATTTAATATGTCCTAACAGGGGAAATAAGTTGTAAATGAGAGTCATTTCCGATTGGTTCAATTAAAATTGGCCTAATTGAACCATTAAAACATAAATTCACTTCATTTTCCTTTATTATTTTTAAGGCTTCCATCATAAAATTCCCATCAAGAGTTACATTTAACTCTTCGTCTCCTGATATATTTTTAATGTATTGTTTTTCTCTAATTTCTCCCATTTCTGACGACATTGAGGAAATTATGATTTTGGAGGTGTCGTCTATTTGAAAATTAATATTGTTGTTTCTCCATTCATTTGCAAAAACACTAGCTCTGTCAATACCTTCTAACAATTGCTTAGTATCCAATGTAACAATTGTACTTGGTTGTTGAGAAAACAATCCTGAAATACTAGGATAATTTCCCTCAATTAGTCTTGAATAGAAAGAGATGTTTTCTGACTTAAAAACAATATTTGTTTTTGTGGCAAATATATCAATTTCAGTAGTATAACTACCGAATAACTTTAACAGTTCATTTAATGATGAACTGGGAACAATAAAAGATCCAATTAAATCCGATTTAATTTTAAGTCTTTTCAAGGATAATCTATGTGAGTTTGTTGCGATACAAGTAAGAAGTTCTTTTTGGAAAGAAAAACTCACCCCGGTAAGTACAGGGTTTGTTTCATACTTAGAAGCAGCAAAAATGGTTTGCTTAATAATTCCTATCAAATCATTACTATTTATCGTAACTATATTATGTAAATCGATATTCGGAAGAGATGGGTATTCCGTAACATCAATGCCGTTCATTTTGGTAATAATTTCTTTAGATTTTATAGTCGCCAACTGATTTTCATCTACTTTAAAATGAATATCATTTGGTAATTTTTTAATTATCTCATTTAAATACTTAGCAGAAAGTACTATACTGCCTGTTTCAAGAATCTCTAATCTACTTAATCCATCATTCACTATAGAAATTGTTCTTTCTATAACAAAATCTGAATTACTTCCTGTAAGTGTTAAACTATCAGGTTTTGCATCTATTTTCATTCCTGTTAATATGGGTATAGTAGTTTTGGACGACACTGCATTGCGAACCTCTAATACAGCCTTTTTAAAATAGTCATTATTTATTTTGAACTCCATAAAATCCCCCTTCTTTATTTCATCGTCTTAATACAATGTATAACAACAACATTTAACATGTTTATTCTTGTTCAAGTAATCTTCCCCTTTTATAAGAACATTTGTTCACAAACTCTACTTTATTTTAACATAAACATTCATTATTACTTGTAAATTCTGAAAAAAGTAGTCAGTTGATATTTCTTCATCGGAAATGCACCTAAAATTACATATCAATTTGAAGTATTGGTCTTGCCTCAAACATGTTGACAGCTTAGTTACTTTTCCAAGCAAGAAATAAAAAAAGAAGCCTCTCAAAAGTTCAGTGAACTTATGAGAAGCCTCATTTAAATTCCTCAATGTTAGTATTTAACTCTCATCTTACTTACAAACCCACTCATATCAAGGGTTGGAACGGATTATTACATCATGCCGCCCATTCCGCCCATGCCACCCATATCCGGCATGCCAGCGCCACCAGCATTTTCTTCTGGTAGGTCAGCTACAACTGCTTCTGTAGTTAGGAACATTGCCGCTACAGATGCTGCGTTTTGTAGTGCAGAACGTGTAACTTTTGTTGGGTCTACAATTCCAGTATCGATCATGTTTACCCACTCACCAGTAGCTGCGTTGAAACCAACACCTACTTTTTCACGCTTCAAGCGATCAACAACGATAGAACCTTCTAGACCAGCATTGTATGCGATTTGGCGAACTGGCTCTTCAAGTGCACGTAGAACGATGCTTGCACCAGTTGCTTCGTCTCCTTCTAGTGCTAGGTCTGCTACTTTGTTATATACGTTTACAAGCGCAGTACCACCACCAGATACAATACCTTCCTCAACAGCTGCACGAGTTGCGTTTAATGCATCCTCGATGCGTAGCTTACGTTCTTTTAATTCTGTTTCTGTTGCAGCTCCAACCTTGATAACTGCTACACCGCCAGCTAGCTTAGCTAGACGCTCTTGAAGCTTTTCTTTATCGAATTCAGAAGTTGTTTCTTCTGCTTGTGCACGGATTTGTGCAACACGGGAAGAAATTGCTTCTGGATTTCCAGCACCTTCTACAATTGTAGTGTGCTCTTTTGTAACAACAACTTTAGAAGCGCGTCCAAGCTGTTCAATTGTAGCGCTCTTTAGCTCTAGTCCAAGATCTTCTGTAATTACTTCGCCACCAGTTAATGTAGCAATATCTTCTAGCATTGCTTTACGACGATCACCAAATCCTGGCGCTTTTACTGCAACAGCGTTGAATGTTCCGCGAAGCTTGTTAACAACTAATGTTGCTAGTGCTTCCCCTTCTACATCCTCTGCAATAAGAAGTAATGGCTTACCTTGTTGAACTACTTGCTCAAGCACTGGTAGTACTTCTTGAATGTTGCTGATTTTCTTATCGGTAATTAAAATGTATGGATCTTCAAGAATTGCTTCCATCTTATCTTGGTCTGTAACCATGTATGGAGAAGCATATCCACGATCGAATTGCATTCCTTCTACAACTTCTAGCTCTGTAGAGAAGCCTTTTGATTCTTCAATTGTAATAACACCATCATTACCTACGCGTTCCATTGCTTCTGCAATGAGGTTACCTACTTCTTTATCATCAGAAGAAATAGCCGCTACTTGTGCAATAGAATCTTTGCCTTCAATTGGCTTGGAAATTGCTTTTAATTCATTAACAGCAGTTTCTACCGCTTTTTCAATTCCACGACGAATGCCAACTGGATTTGCTCCAGATGTCACGTTTTTCAAGCCTTCTTGAATCAAAGCCTGTGCTAGTACTGTTGCAGTTGTTGTACCGTCACCTGCAACATCGTTTGTTTTTGATGCAACCTCAGATACAAGCTGTGCACCCATATTTTCAAAACGATCTTCTAATTCAATTTCCTTTGCAATTGTAACACCATCATTTGTAATTAATGGGGAACCGAATTTTTTATCAAGAACAACGTTACGTCCTTTTGGTCCCAAGGTTACTTTAACTGCATCAGCCAATTTATCTACCCCGCGTAGCATTGCACGACGAGCGTCTTCACTAAATTTAATTTCTTTAGCCATGTTAAAATGCCCTCCTTAAAATCAAACCGAATATTTTTTATGTTGAATGGATTAGCCAACAATCGCTAAAACGTCATTTTCACGCAGAATTAAGTATTCTTTGCCTTGGTATTTCACTTCTGTTCCAGCAAATTTGGAGAAAATAATATGATCTCCTTCTTTTACTTCAAGTGCTACTTTTTCGCCACTTTCCAACACGCGTCCAGCACCAACTGCAACAACCTTACCTTCTTGTGGTTTTTCTTTTGCAGAATCCGGCAATACGATACCGCTTGCTGTTTTTTCTTCTTGCTCAACGAGTTCGATCACAACACGATCTCCTAGTGGTTTAATCATGTAGACAACCTCCTTAATTCTTTTTAAGTTATTTTTTATTCATTAGCACTCACCTACATAGAGTGCTAACACCAATTATTATAATAAATAATTCCGAAAAAAATTGCAAGCGTTGACGATTACATTTTTCGCTTTTTTTAATAAATCGAATCAGTCTTCCTATTATAACAGGGATCGAAATTATGTTAAAATACGTAAGAGTAACATTTGATGCGTTGCTAAATCGTTTGCAACCATGCTACCCATTGCTGCTTTGATGTCAGCTGCGATTTATGTAATGTACTTACATGAACCATACAGTCATAACATAGATATACTTAAAATGCATTTAAAGGAGACGTTCTATTTTGACGAAACGATATTGGTGGGTTATTATCACCTACATTCTTATGCAACTATCTGCACCAATTATTTTGTTCCTGGTTAGTCTTGTTCAACCAGATCTTATTCAAACAGCTCTGACAGAAGAACAGCTTGCAACCCTGTTAACCTATTGGACAATCGGAAGCTTTGTGCTTACGTTAGTAATTGTCTTGTTCTTAATGCGTCCAGATATGCGGATGACACAAACAAGGGACCGCGCTCCACTTGGAAACCTTATCCTTTGGTCTGTCTTAGGACTCTTTATGGCATATTTTGCGCAAGGAATCGCCGCCATGCTCGAGATGCAAATTTTCGGGATAAATCCTGGCTCTGAAAATACACAAATGATTATGGACATTGCGCGTGCCATTCCTATATTTATGATTGTACCAGCTATAATAGCACCAATTTTAGAAGAGATTATTTTCCGAAAAATTATTTTTGGTACGATCTATAAGCGAACGAACTTTGTCATTGCTGCGCTAATGTCTGCGTTTATTTTTGGGATTATCCATGGCGAGCCTGAGCATCTATTAATTTATGCTTCCATGGGCTTTGTATTCGCTTTTCTATATGTCAAAACAAAACGAATTCTTGTTCCAATCTTCGTCCACATGGCATTAAACACGATCACCGTGTTAGTTCAATATTCATTTACACCTGAGGACATCGAAAAGATGCAGGAGCAATTAAATCAGCTACAAATGATTTTTATTGGAGGCTAAAATCATGCGGATATCACCGAAAACATCTGCGATTATCTATTTATTAATGGCCATTTTTTTCATCTATGTCGCTATAATAAGCGCTGAGGAAACAATATGGAACTTCACAACGATGCTATTTGCCATCTTTGCCACACTTGATTTAGGCATGGCAATCCGATTATTGAAACTTCATTTCCAATTAAAGCATCAAAAAAAGGAGTAGCGACACGCTACTCCTTTTTCTATTATCGCAAACCGATTAAAGAACGAATTAATTTTTTCCAATTAAGCCGAGCGTAATACGGCAACCCTTTAAACTAGATTAAAGAATCTAGCTAGCTGTTGAAATGGGTGAGACTCCTTCGGGAACAGCAACAGGGGAACGCAGACTAAAATCGCTACGTCCTGTAGCAACGTCTGCGCTAGTACGTCCTGTACGTCGAAAAATCCACTCGGAAAAGCGTATTATTTTTCCGAGTTAGTTGAGGCCGCGCCCGAGGAAAGCGAACCCATTTTCAAACTGCGTTGATTCAGATCCTAATTTTTTTCTCAACATGCTTCTATTATTCCTTCTCGTCTGCTAGCTTTAAAGGATAGTGCTTTAAGAAATAAACCAATGCTTGTAATTCCACTGCCAAATCAATATGATGTACCCGAATATTATCTGGTACTGTAATTCGAGCAGGGGTAAAGTTCAAGATTCCTTTAATACCCAAAGCTATTAAACGCTCTGTTACGCCGTCCGCCTCAGCAGCTGGAATCGTTAAAATGGCAACCCGTACTCCTGTGAGTCGCTGCTCCATTTCATCAATATGATAAATTGGAACACCGCCAATATCCTGTCCAATTTTTTCATTATCCGCATCAAAGGCCATCACAATTTTTGTATTATTGTTTTTCAGGAAATTATAATGTAAGAAAGCGGTTCCTAAATTACCCACCCCGATTAGTGCAACCTCGGTAAGTTCATCTTGATCCAAGGTTTTACGAAAAAATCCAAGCAAATACTCTACATTATAGCCATAGCCTTTTTTACCTAAGGCACCAAAGTAAGAAAAGTCCCTTCGTATCGTCGCTGAATCAACTTTTACCGCTTCACTTAATTCTTTTGAGGATACGCGTGTTTTCCCCTGATGCTGTAAATTGTTCAAAAATCGATAATATAATGGTAAACGTTTCGCTGTAGCTTGTGGGATTTTACTTTGATCCATAATTATTCCTCCTTGGCCGATCGCTTATAGTCACCGGATTTTCCACCTTTTTTCTCCATTAGATAGGTTTCTCCAATCACCATTCCTTTATCGATCGCCTTACACATGTCATATATTGTAAGCGCAGTGGCAGAAGCTGCCGTTAATGCTTCCATTTCCACGCCGGTACTGCCCTTTGTTTTCACAAAAGCTTCAATGACGAGCTCGTAGTTGTTGTCTAACGTATTCCATTGAAAAGAAATGTCAATCCCTTTTAATTGTAATGGATGACACATCGGAATCCAGTCCGATGTTTTTTTTGCAGCCATAATGCCCGCAACTTGCGCTACAGCTAAAACATCCCCTTTTTGAACCGTTTTCGCAGTAATTCGCTCGTATATTTCTCTTGAGACGTGGACACTAGTTCTTGCCAGCGCAACCCGCTCGGTTTCCTGCTTATGACTAATATCGACCATCCGTGCTCTACCTTGGGCATTAAAATGGGTGAAATCTGACATATACTCAACTCCTCTAAAAGAGATAGAAAGCGTTCCAAATTCATCCCCACGTATTATAACAAAAATAAGTAAAACAATATACTTTCTCCACCTTGGAAGCAGCGATAATCTCATTATTTATATTTATTTCAGTAATCGAATGATCCTGCCTCTATTCTAGCAGAAAACCCTATAAAAGTCGTGATTTATTTCACAATAGTATTGCCTGTCCGTTTCAATATGCGATACACTGATAATATTGAGGTGAGACGTATGATAATTATGCAATTAAACGGGATTGGTAAATCCTATGGCGCAGAAGAAATCATTCATAATATAAAGCTTGAAATAAAGGATCAGGACCGTATTGCCATTGTCGGCCGAAATGGTGCAGGGAAATCAACCTTACTCAAAATTATGGCTGGTGAAGAAACCTATGATGAAGGAGAATTGTTTAAACCGAAGGAGCTTACCATTGGTTACTTGTCCCAGCATACTGGTTTAGAGTCCAATCAATCCATTTGGGATGAAATGCAGGCTGTATTTGCATCGTTAATCGCGCAAGAAAAGGAGTTACGCTTATTAGAACAAAAGATGGCAGACGCTTCTTCACACACACCTGAAGCGTACGAGAAAATTCTCCAGGAATATGACCGGTTACAGCATGCCTTTTCAGAAAACGGTGGATATAGCTATGAAGCCGACATCAAAGCCGTTCTAACAGGGCTTCATTTTCAAAACTATGATTATGAAACACCAATTAGCGAGCTTAGTGGCGGTCAGAAAACAAGATTAGCCTTAGGTAAATTACTGTTACTAAAGCCTGCGCTGCTTATTTTAGACGAGCCAACGAACCACTTAGACATTGATACATTAGCTTGGCTAGAAAGCTATCTCTCTGCTTATCCTGGCGCAGTAGTGATTGTCTCTCACGATCGCTATTTCTTAGATAAGACTGTGTCTATCGTTTATGAAATATCACGCCATCGCATGAAGCGTTATAAAGGGAGCTACACGAAATATTTAGAGCAAAAAGCACTCGATTATGAACAGGATCTAAAGGAATTTGAAAAGCAGCAAACGGAAATTAAAAAGATGGAAGATTTTATCCAACGCAATATCGTTCGTGCATCAACTACAAAACGTGCACAAAGCAGAAGAAAGCAATTAGAGAAAATGGACGTAATGGACCGACCATTAGGAGATGAATCTTCTGCTTCCATCTCTTTTCAAGTAAACAAACGAAGCGGAAACGATGTTGTTCAAATAAAGCAACTCGCTTTTCAATATGAAGAGGATGCCGCACCTCTTTTTCAAGGTGTTGACTTACAGCTACAACGTGGTGACCGAGTAGCCATTGTTGGTCCGAATGGTGTTGGCAAAACAACGCTTCTAAAAACCATACTTGGTAAGCTAAAGCCTATTCAAGGAACGATTCAACTTGGAACAAATGTGGAAATCGGCTTTTATGATCAGGAGCAAGCGAATCTCAACTCCAACAAAACCGTTTTACAGGAGCTTTGGGACGAGCATCCAACAATTAATGAAAAGGATATTCGCACCGTTTTAGGCAATTTCTTGTTTTCAGGAGATGATGTATTAAAGCCTGTTTATGCATTAAGTGGTGGAGAAAAGGCAAGACTTGCACTTGCAAAGCTGCGTATGAAAAAAGCAAATCTACTTATTTTAGATGAGCCGACCAACCATTTAGATTTAGATAGCAAGGAAGTATTAGAGGCAGCGCTAATTGACTTTCCGGGGACAATTATATTTGTTTCCCATGACCGCTATTTTATTAATACGATTGCTGATCAAATCGTTGAAATGGAGAAGGATGGCGTCACCCTTTATTTAGGGAACTATGATTACTATATCGAAAAAAAGCAGGAAGAATTAGAGTATGCACAATTAGAAAATGTGGAAACAAAGGAAACAGAAGTAGATACGAATAAGCGGACCTTTCAAGAGGAAAAAAAGCTACAAAGTGAACGTAGGAAAATAGAGCGGCAAATTGCCAAGCTCGAACAATCGATCGAGGAATTGGAACAAAAGCTACTTCTTTTAGAGGAGCAAATGGCTGACCCTGCTGTTTATCAGGACCATGAAAAAGCATTAGAACTGACGAAGGAAGCAAATGGTGTGAAACAGGAAATTGAACAACAAATGGAAGAATGGACTGCACTGCAAGAAGCGTAAAATAGGAAAATTTTCTTTTACTAATTAAAAATCCGAACTGATTCATCGCTACATGCGGAATCATCGTTCGGATTTTTTTGATCAATTATTTAAAGAAGGCTCCTTGGAATGAAATCTCACCCTTCTACGTTATTAATCAATATTATAAGTTATTCAGATAATCCACAGGTCTATCCACTGAAAAAAGGCTTTACATCAAGATATTAACAAAGTTATACACATTATCCACAGAAAATAATTGATTTATCCACTATTCTCTCCACAAAGTCAATGCTATTTCTATCCCGTTTTACCTTATTTACCCACACGGTTGTGGATAACTGTTTATCTTAATGGTAAAGACGGATTCGCATTTAAATCTAATCCTGCGCGTTTTCCTTGTTCAAAAGAAATCGTTCCTGCAGCTGCAATCATTGCCGCATTATCTGTACAAAGCTGTAATGGTGGAATAACTAATGGGATATCGGTTTCTGAAAATCTGTTAACTAATGCATTTCTTAATCCTTTATTAGCAGCGACACCTCCAGCAACGATAACCTGGTTCACTTGATATTTTTTGGCTGCCTGAAAGGTCTTTGTTGTCAGCACATCAATAACGCTTGCTTGAAAGCTTGCTGCAATATCTTCGTTCTTTAATGCTTCATCACGCTGCTTTGCATTGTGAATAAAGTTAATAACTGCTGACTTTAAGCCACTAAAACTAAAATCAAAGCTTCCCTCTTCTAACCAGGCCCGTGGGAAATCAATCGTTGCTTCACCTTGGGCAGCAAGGCGGTCTATTTGTGGACCACCGGGATATGGCAAGCCAAGCATTCTTGCTACTTTATCATATGCTTCCCCAGCTGCATCATCACGTGTTTCACCGATCACTTCATACTGACCATGCGCTTTCATAACGACAAGCTCGGTATGGCCACCTGAAACGATTAATGCGAGCAATGGAAATTGAAAATCAGCAACAAAACGATTGGCATAAATATGTCCTGCTATATGATGCACACCAATTAAAGGCTTTTGTTTGGCAAATGCTATTGCTTTCGCAGCATTCACACCGATCAACAATGCCCCAACTAACCCTGGCCCTTCTGTTACTGCAATGGCATCAATGTCATCCCAGCTTAGCTTGGATTGTTCTATCGCTTCTTCTAGAACGAGCGTAATTTGTTCTACATGGTGACGAGAAGCAATCTCTGGAACAACACCACCAAATCGTTTATGACTTTCAATTTGCGAAGCGACCACATTTGTAATAATTTCGCTTCCATTTTTAACGATTGCTACTGCTGTTTCATCACAGCTCGTTTCGATTCCTAAAATATACGTATCCTTTTTCATTATAAATTCACCCACATTACTACCGCATCCTCTTGATTATCGGAATAATAATTTTTACGTATGCCACCTGGTACAAGTCCAAATTTTTGATACATACGTTGTGCCACAATATTCGAAAGCCGGACTTCCAAAGAAAGCCTGGTGGCTCCTAACTGCATTGCTTGCTGAACAGTAAATTGAAATAACTTCTCTCCATACTTATTGCCACGATAAGCTGGTGAAATGGCGATATTCGTTATTTGTGCATCTTCAAATACGGACCATAAACCAGCATAACCAATAATTACATCGTCAATGATTGCCACAAAATAATGCGCGTGATCGTTTTTTACGATTTCTTGATAAAATATCTCTGGTGGCCATGGACTAGTAAACGAAGCTTCCTCTACTACTGCTACCTGGTCAATATCTGCTATTTCCATTTTTCGAATCGTTAGCTCAGCCATCCTGTCGATGTTCTCCTTGCGCTTTAAGCCAATTTGCCTCTGCCTCTGCAAGACGTAAATAATTCGGCTTTAGTGCATGCACCGTATCACCTGAAAGCTCTTTACCAGCATAAGCTAGATAAGCTGGACTAGTATGGTGGAAAGGCTCTTCGGGAATAATCGCTAAGTCTCCTAATTGCGCTAAAATAACCTCCTGATGCTTCTCCATATCAGGACTTAAAAATAAAACCGACTTCTGCAAAGCTTTTAATTTTTCTAGCCAATCTGTTAGTAAAATATTCCTGTCATCCAAGAGTGTTTGCATTTTTCCTGCACGCCACTCATATAAGCCTGTATAAACTAACCCACGGCGCGCATCAAAGAAAGGGGAAATAACAGACTGTGAAAACCTTCCCTGAAATGCTAAAGCCTGCAAACTAGAAACGCCGACTACGGGGATCTTTAATGCCCAGCCTAACGTTTTCGCAGTCGTTAATCCAATGCGAACACCAGTATATGAGCCTGGGCCTTGAGCAACGACAATCTTCTCTAATTGCTCTGGTGTAATTTGCACATCTTTCATCAATTGATCAACTGCGGGCATTAATCGCACCGAATGATTTTTCGCCATATTTGTGATGATTTGACCAATTAATTGGTCATCCTTTAAAATTGCTACACCTAACGCATTGTTCGATGTATCTATTGCAAGTATATACATTGATTGTAGCTCCTCACATCTTTATCCAATTAGTTCATTTACTATGACCTCAAAATGAAGCCCTTGTGGTTGGAATATCATCCGTCGACGATGCTCATCCACATGTTCTATTGTAATATTTAATCTTTCCTTAGGTAAGTAGTCTTCAATAAATTGCGCCCACTCTACTACCGTTATCCCATCACCGTAAAAATACTCTTCAAAGCCGATATCTTCCTCTGAATGCTCTAATCGATATACGTCCATATGGTATAGAGGAAGCTCACCAGCGTATTCTTTTATAATCGTGAAGGTTGGACTGTTTACCGTTTGTTTCACACCCAGTCCGCTTGCTAACCCTTTTGTAAAGGTCGTCTTACCTGCCCCTAAGTCCCCTTCCAATGTAAGCACATCTCCAGGTTTTAGCAACAAGGCCAGTCGTTCAGCAATTTGTAATGTTTCCTCTCTAGTTGCTACATTGATTTCAAACTTTTTCATGTTATCACCTACTTCAAATGAGTATACCCATCTTTTTTTAAACGATTTATCTGATTGTTTTTGCTATGTAAAAAAACATTTGCTGTTTCATGCGCGCTTGAGACGCAACCTATTTTAGTGACCAGCGTATTTGTTTTTTTCGCGGCTGCTTCAACGATTTTCCAATCCGATGGTGCCACCGCTCCAACTAATTCAAAATCCTCTCCACCGAAAAATTTCCACTTTTTTTGTTGGTCCTCGGAAAACTGATCGAAGGACGGATAAACAGGAATAGCGGATTCAAACAAGTGGATGTCTACCATGGAAGCTTCCGCAATTTCATTCGCCTCACTAGCTATTCCATCACTAATATCATTTAAAGCTACTCTTTTTATCGCATGAAGCTCCCTTGCAAAGGAAACTTGTGGAAAAGGAGTCCGATGACGTTGTATATAATAATTGGCATCTTTATATTTTTTTTGGGGATGCCCTATGATATGAAAACCTGCTTGCGAGTCACCTAAAGTCCCAGTTACAAAAACAATATCTCCTGTTTTAGCATCATTGCGATATCTCGCTTTGTCCTTTTCAACAAAACCAACTACCGTTATCGACAAAGTTAATTCCTTGCCAGAAACCGTATCTCCACCCATTAAATCCATTTGATAGTGTGTGGCAAGCTCTCTCATTCCAGCAAAAATAGCGGAAATATCAGCATTACTCCACGTTTTCGGAATTACGACAGAGACGAAATAAAAGGCAGGAACTGCTCCCATTGCAGCTAAATCACTTAAATTAGCAGCCAATGCTCGGTATCCAATATGTGTAGCGTTCATCGTATGCTTTGAAAAATGAACTCCATCCACAAAGGTATCTACGGATGTAACGATATCCATTCCGGCCTGTCGAAACACTGCTGCATCGTCTCCAATACCCTTAATCACCGAATTTTGTTTATAGCTTTTTGGTGTAATCGAGCGGATAAAGGAAAACTCGTCCATTTTTAAACACTCCTACTCATCTTTAACAATAAAGCAAATATAATTTCAGTATATCAGATTCATTCTAAGAATTATCATATAAACTCTTTTACTTTACTTACACTGTGCATCTATTAAAAAAGATCCATGTAACGAAAAAACACATGATGCCAAATGGCATCATGTGTTATATGTATAGTGGAAATGTAAAGTATAAATGGCGGTCCGGACGGGACTCGAACCCGCGACCTCCTGCGTGACAGGCAGGCATTCTAACCAACT